>JAHFSL010000084.1 GCA_023265785.1 Candidatus Coatesiibacteriota bacterium
GTCGAAGACCATGACCCGCAAGGAACTCATGGCCGCCGTCGTCAACTGCTACCACAAGTTCTACATGGGCCAACTGCCCCGCTGGCTCGCCCTGCCCGACGGGTTCAAGAAGGACTACCTGCTGACCTCGATGAAGCACATCGTCAAGAGCTCCTTCCTGCAGAAGCACATGGGGGGGCTGGGCCGGATTCCCGCGGAAATCGAACGACACCTGGGCGCCCTGCGGCGATGAGAAAATATATTCTTCCCGCCGTGGCGATCCTCCTGGCGGCCGGGCCGGCCGCGAGCCAGTCCCCGGTGGCGCCTGCGTCCAGCCCCATCGCGGTTTCCGCGTCGGCCCGGACGATGTTCGAGGAGCTGACGCTCGGCGCCGGCGCCGACCGGGTGCGGCGGTCGGTGTTCACCCAGAGCTATGCCGCTGCGGGGTCGGGGCCGCTGGGCCTGCCGTCCCTCGGACGGATCACCGCGAACGCGACCTTCAATGACGGTGACAACCTGGCCCGGCTGGTCCAGAACGGCCAGGGCCGCCAGCGGGAATCGGCCTTCCGGGTCACGGGGGACCTCCTGCCGCCGGAGGCCCGGGCGTATGTGACGGTCTCGCCGTACGTGGCGCGGTCGCAGTACACGGCGGGCGCGGTTGGGTCGCCGCAGGCCATGCAGACGGATGCCACCGTGGGCGGCACGGTCGGGCTCACCCTGCCGAACCTGCCGCAGGTGCAGGTGACGATGGACCGGCTGGACCGGACCAGTACCGTGGCGGGCACCCTCCCGGGGCCGGGCACACTGACACGCCACGAGCGGGCCACCTGGGCGCGGGGTCCGGTGCGAGCGGATTACCAGCGCCATGTGCTCACCACGGCGGCCGCCGCCGGCGCCGGGCCCGGCCCCGCCACGGACGCAATCAACGGCTCGTTGGAGTTCCTGCGCACCGGCATGACCCGCGGCCCCCTGCGGGACGCCCAGGTCCGGCTGGATGGTCGCACCACCGGAACCGGAGCCGCCGGCCGGATGGAGCGGCAGGACGGCGGGACGCAATCGGCGCGGTGGGTCACCCAATCGGCTAACCTTGGACCCGTGACCGCGTTCATGGCGTGGGGCCAGACGGCCACGACTGATTCGCTCTCTCCCGCGATCCGGTTCGGCCAGGATGTGTCGCTCGCGGGTCGCCTGCCCGGGAAGGGGTGGGAGATTGGCAACCAGGTGCAGTGGCGGCAGGCCGTGGGGACGGTAGGGCGGCGCGGCACGGCGATGAACCGGATCAACGCGCAGGCGGGCGGTCGGCGGTGGGCCGTGGAGGCGCAGGAGGAAGGTGGCCTGGAACGGGGTGGCGGGACTCCCGGCGCGGTCCTGGCCTATACGACGCACAAGGTGACCTGGACCCCGCACACCATGGTGCAGACCTTCCTGCGCCAGACCTATGGCGCCACCTGGTACCCGCGCGGTGGACCGCTGGGTGCGCGGCTGGCCACCGCGGAAGCGGGCGGCCTGTGGCGGATTGACGGCGTGGCGCAATTGCAGGCCAGCCACCAGCGCAACTATGGCGGCGCGGCCGCGAGCCTGTCGCTGGCGGTCCGCGATGAGACTTCGGCGGGACTGACCGGTGGGCCGACATCCACCGTCACAGCGGGGGTGAACTGGCACATGACGCGGGACCTTTTGGCCACGGGGGCGGCGGCCACTCCGGCACACTCCGTCTCCGTGGACGGCGGCTGGCGGCCGTCCCCCCGGACGGACGTGACGGCTCGCGCCGCGCGGTCGCTCGGCGGCGCTGGACTCTCGTTCAACCGCTCGACCGCCACGGATGCGTCGCTGTCCGTGCGCTACACCGTGGGCCGGCTGTCAGCGGAGGGCACCGTGGAATCCCGGGAACTGGCGATGATCCGGCCCTGGCAGCGCGTGGCCCTGTCCCTGACCCGAACGTTCTAGAACGGACCAGCGGGGGGCGATGGGAAACCTGACGCGGATCACCTTTTCCGCCTCGTCTGGGTCACTCTTTCGATGGAGCCTGAATCATGCAGGCCTCCGCACGAGGTGCGGTTGAATGGGTCAGGAAGAAATGATGAAGCACGGGGGACCAATGCACTGCTACGATTGCGGAGCCGACTTGGGGACAGGACCCCGGCTGGCCTTCCCGCGGGGCGGCGCCAAAGTCTGGTTCTGCCCGCCGTGTTTTGGGCAGGCCCTCGAGTCCATTCGGTCGGTCCGCCATGATGGGCAACAGGGTGGTGGCGGGGTCAGCATCAGGACCAGGAAGGATGAGGTCGCTCAGGATCATGTCCTGAGGATCGTTCTGCATGATCGCAACGGCGAGGGCGCAGAATGGGCCATGCCAACACGGGCAAGCGGCGGCGAAGCGGGTCGCGAATTCAAGAATCAAACCGGCGGGAGGGCCTGACATGAAATCCAGCATTCGTACGCTCCTCGGCACGATGGTCATGGCGGGGGCCATGCTCGGTCTGCCGCACCTCGCGGCCGCGACGATTGATGGCTACCTGGACGCCTCGTCCGCGGTCGGCCAGCCGGTGACGCTCACCCTGACGATCACGCCCTCCGGCGCCGCCGCCACCAATGTCACGGCCCAGGCGTGGGTCCCGGCCGGGGCGGCGATCAGTGCACCGACTCCCGCCAGTTACGCCAGCGTGGCCGACGGCGTGGGGGCCACCTTCAAGTGGACCGCGACGCCCACGGCGTCCGGCTCCCTCACCTTTACCGCCACCGCGACCGGTGACGGGCCCGACAGTTCGCCGCCGTCCAACGCGATCGTGGCCGTTCCGGCCGCCGCGCTCGCGGCCCAGTTGACCTTCTCCAAGACGACCGTGGGCGTCGGCTCCACGGTCAATGCGATGCTGACCGTGACGAACACGGGTGGCGTGCTGGTCACCAACCTCGTCGGACTCATTTCCGTGGCCGGACCGGGGTTTGCGAGCGCGCCGAACCCGCTTCAGGTCGCCGCATTTGCGCCCGGGGCCAGGCAGGTCTTCACCTGGACGATTTCCCCCTCCGGCGGCGGATCCCTGTTCATGACCGCGTATGGGCTGGGTGACAATCCGATCACGTCACCGGTCCGGTCCGGGTCGGTGGCGGTGCCGGCGCCCGCGCTTGACGCGCGGCTGACCATTTCTCCCTATATCACGATCTCCAGCACCATTTCGTCGGTGTCCGGCGGGATGAAGGGCGTGGTGCTCACGCTGACCGTCACGAACACCGGCGGCTCCGCGGCCACGAACGTCAAGGCAGGTGCGTGGGCGTGGAGTTCCACGGTGACGGGAACCGCGCCCGCGACGGTCGCGTCTCTGCCCAACTCCGGGACGGCCGCCAAGACCACTTTTAGTTGGACCGTCACCCCGACTGCGCTGGGACTTATCACCTTTACGGCCACGGCCACGGCGGACGGGGGTATCCTCTCTCCCGCGGTGACCGTGTCGGCGACGGTGATTCTGCCCGCCCTGATGACCGCCACACTCACGGCCACCTCGTCCACGCCCATGGGCGGCAATATCCTGGTCATGCTGACGGTCGGGAACAACGGGACGCCCGGCATCAACGCGTCCGCCAAGGTGGACGCGGGCTGGTCGGCCTCCATGTTTACGGTGTCGCCCACGGTGACGGTGACCGGAGGCGTGGCCACCACGGTCACAGCCTACAATGTCGCCGGCACCGGACTGCCCAAGACGATCGCGCCCGGGCAGTACTTCACATTCTCCTGGACCATCACGGCAGGCATGGTGGCATCCACCGTGTCCTTTTCCGGGACCATTTACCTGACGGACAGCAATGGCGGCCCGACGATGGCCAACCTGTGGGTCAAGACCGGCCCCGTGGTGGTCGCCCCCACGCCGAATCTGGCTTCCAAGCTGACGGCGACCCGGACCTCCACGCTTCCCGGGAAGCCGGTCACATTTACCCTGCTCGTCACCAACGGGAGCGCGATGTCCATCGTGAACCTCGTGCCGATCCTTTCCACGGAGAGCACGGCCAGCATCGGAACGCCGAGCCCTGCGTCAGTTGTCCTGCTGGCTCCCTATGCCAAGGCCTCGTTTACCTGGACTGTCACCCCTGCGGATTCGCGCGAGCTCCGGTTCTCCGCGATGGCCTCCGGGACCGCGCGCAGTGCCTCCGGTGATGTGACGGTTTCCACCCCGTGGGATCTTGCGAACCTGCCGGGGATCCCCCTGCCTGAGGCCAAGGCGGCGTTCGCCTTCCCGTCGCCCGCGCGCGACACCACCCAGATCGGCTATCTGATGGCGGAGCCGGGAACGGCCCTGATCCTTGTCTACACCGTGGGTGGCACGCTGGCCGCCACGGTGGAGGAGGTCAAGGCGGCGGGCGTCCAGTCATCCGCGCTGACCACCAAGGACCTGGCTCCCGGCGTGTACTACATCCTGTTGAAGAGAACCTACGATTCCGGCACCGTGGACAAGGCGGACCTCGCCAAGTTCGCGGTGGTGCACTGATGGAGGCTCCCATGAACACCACCAGAAAGATGATGGCGACGGGGCTGGCTCTCGCGGGACTGGCCGTCGGGCCCGCCCTCGCCACCGAGACCATTGAGGCGGCCGGCAAGATCGTGTCGCCCGTCATCCAGGGTTCCGCCCGGGTGATGGCCATGGATGCGGCGTCGGCCGGGACCGCGGATGGCGCTGACGCCCTGCAGTGGAACCCGGCGGGCCTGGGATCGCTGGCGGGCCCGGAGGCGGGCCTGCACCACCTGACGGGCATCGGGGGGGCGCTCGGGGAAGCCGTGATCGTTGGCCTGCCGGTCGGCTCGCTGGGCGGGCTGGCGGTATCGGGTGAGTTCACCGATGCGGGCGAGCTGGAGCGGCGCGATGAGGTCGGGGTGGAGACCGGCCGCTATGGTGCCGGAACCACCATCGGTCGGCTCGGGTGGGGCAAGCAGATGTTTGGCGACGTTGCGGTGGGGGCGGCCTTCAAGGCCTCCCGCCAGACGCTCGACACCTTTGCCCGGAGCGCGTTCGCCGTGGACTTGGGGTCGCTGTGGAAGGTGAACAGCGCCTTGAGCGTCGGTGCGGCCCTGACCGATCTGGGGATGAGCAGTTCGGCAAGTTCCCTCCCCATGGCTCTGCGGGCGGGCGCTTCCTACGGCCTGACCCTGCCGGCGGAAAACCGCCTTCTGGCGTCCGCTGCCGCCGAGGTACAGTTTGCCGGTATCCAGACGGTGACCGTCGGCGCGGAGGATACCTTCATGGGCCTGCTCGCGGTGCGCGCGGGCTACCGGCTGGCGTTGAGCGACCAGAAGCTGGACGGGCTGACGGGCCTGACGGCGGGTCTCGGGCTGTCCTACGCGGGGCTGGCCCTGGATTACGCCTGGATCCCGTTCGGTGACCTGGGGAATCTTCAGCGTGTGAGCCTGACCTACCGGCGGCCACCGGAGGCGGAGCATTCGTCAGTCAAGGCGGACGGAGGTGTGCAATGAGGCAGTCCGTGACCCCCTGGATGAAGTTCGCCGTCCTGGCGGCGGTCGTCGCCGTCCCCTCCCTCCTGCTGGCGGCTGATCCCGGCACGGCACCGAAGGCGGCGGCTCCGGTGGTAACTGTCCCCGTACCGGCCGCGGCGCCCGTGACGTCCGTGGTTCCGTCGGCCACCGCCGAGGTCATTCCGGTGGCCGAGACGCCCAAGGCGGCCGAGCCGGCGCCCGCGCCGCCCAAGGCCCCCGAGGGCGAGGAAAAGCCGGAACCCGTCGGCGCTTCGACCTGCCTGGCGTGCCATACCAACAAGGAAGGATTTCACGACAACATCCATGCGAAGGCCTGGCCCCGTGCGAAGCACATCGAATTCGAGCAGTCCTGCGAGAAGTGCCACGGGGCCGGCTCCCTCCACGCGGCGGCGGCCGGGGACCGGAGCAATCCCGGGTTCTCAACGATCCGCCTGCCCGCGGAGCTGAAGACCGCGGAGGGATCCAAGACCTGCCTGCAGTGCCACGAGGGCGGGAACCGGGTTCATTGGGAGGGGAGCGTCCACGAGAGCCGTGATGTCGGATGCGCCTCGTGCCACTCCGTGCATGCCGGGCGCAAGGAACTTCTGGGAGCGGACACGGTGATGGATACCTGCCTCAAGTGCCACCAGAACATGCGGGCGGAGATCCGGAAGATGTCGCACCATCCCATCGTGGAGGGCAAGATCACCTGCACCGATTGCCACAATCCCCATGGGACGGTGGGCCCCAAGCTCCTGGTGGGCAACAGCGTGAACGACACCTGCTTCAAGTGCCATGCGGAAAAGCGGGGGCCGATGCTCTGGGAGCACCGGCCGGTGGCGGAGGACTGCACGATTTGCCACACGCCCCATGGCTCGAACCACAACAAGTTGACGAAACAGCGGCTTCCGTACCTGTGCCAGCAGTGCCACACGAACTCGCGGCATCCGGGCACGATCTATGCGGTCAATCCGACCTCCGTCGGTGCGAATGATCCGACGATCAACTTGAGCAGTCGGACGCTGTACCGTGCGTGCATCAACTGTCACCAGCAGATCCATGGGAGCAATCATCCGTCCGGAAAGACCTTCACCCGGTAAAGGAGGAGAGGCAATGCGACGGCTCATCATCGGTGTCGTGATCGGAAACCTGGCGCTTTGCGGCTCGCCCGTCCGGGCGGTGGAGGGGTTGAGCGGCGAGGTGGGTCTCGGAGCGGCCGTGTCGGGCCGCGACGAGCAGTCACCAAAATTCCGTGAATTC
Source organism: Candidatus Coatesiibacteriota bacterium (assembly GCA_023265785.1). GTDB lineage: Bacteria > Oederibacteriota > CAKKQC01 > CAKKQC01 > CAKKQC01 > JAHFSL01. Next base: position 6,695 of record JAHFSL010000084.1, read on the forward strand.
TGGTATGGGATGCATTCGGGGATCGGATTGAGCCCCGAGGCCCGTGCCGAATATTCCTTTTCCCTGGGGGAGATCCCGCTGTACTCCGAGGCGGAAGTGAATGGCAGGACGGGGCTGGTGGGGCGCTCGTCGGAGGGGAACGCCTCCGCCGAGCTCGGCTCCTACGGGCTCTTCAAGGTGCATGGCTCCTTCCAGCGCATCGGTCACCAGTTCGCCCACAATGCCCAGTCCCTGTATCGGGGGACCGGCACGGACACGCTGACCCTCCAGAATGACCCGCTCCGGGCCGCCCTGCAGGCGACCACGGAAGGCTACACCCGGGCCGGACTGCTGGATGCCGCCGAGGCCAATGCGGTGTTTGTAGATCTCGGGTTGCGACGGGACATCGTCAAGGCCGGCGTGGACCTGGTGGCTACCGAGCCGGTGACGGTCTCGGTCAACTTCGCGGGCGAACAGCGCCGCGGCGAGCGGCCGTTCGGCGCCATCTTCGGGAGCAGCCCGGGCGCGATCCTTGCCGCCGAGGTGCCCGAGCCGATCAACTACGACACCCTGAACCTTTCTGCCAACATCGGCTATGCTGACAAGGTCACGCCTTGGCACATTCCCGTGGCCTGCGATGTCACGGCGGCCAACTCGACGTTCCAGAACCGGTATACCTCGCTGTCGGTGGACAACCCGTTTGCGCTCGTGGATTCGATCCCATCCGGCAGCGCGGCCGTCGGCCGCTGGGCCCTTGCGCCGAGCAACACGGCGAACGCCCTTGCGGGCAATCTGGCCGTGACCCTACCGGGGGAGGTGGGACTGTCGGGCCACGCTGATGTGGCCGTGTTGCGCAACGATCAGGCCCTCCTCCCGGCCACCAACAACTCCTGGCATGGCTACCTTCCCCTGCCGCGGCAGTCCGCCGAGGCGGAGGTCTTCAACTCGCGCTACGAGGGGGCCCTCACGTATTCGCCGCTCAAGCGGCTGCACTACCGCGCGGTCTACTCCCAGCACGGGCGGAAGAACAAGACCGAGGAGTTCGCGCCCATTGCCGTGGCGGTCGGTGATACGGCGACCCAGGTGGCCAATGTTTCCGAGTATGTTTCCTACACGGCCCAGGCCGAGGAGGTCGAGCAGACCGTGGATCTGGGTCATCACACCCGGTTGGTGACGGCGTTCGAGCATGAGACGGAGACTTTCACGAATGGGTCCTCGCCGTACATGGCGCAGAACCAGTTGAAGATTTCCGTGGATACCCGGGCGTGGGACTGGATGACGACCCGGGTCAGTGCCTTCCACGCGGTTCGGGACAGCAAGTATGCCGACAACGATGTGGCTTCCACCGATCTGCCCTGGAGCCGGAAGTTCTATGCCGCTGCACGCGACCGTGACCAGATCGTGCTCATGACGACGCTGTCCGCCATGGAGAACGTGGATTTGACCATCCAGCACACGCAGGGGCTGGATACCTACCCAAACTCCGAGTTTGGGCTCCAGCGGCAGGATCGGCGTGCGTCCACGCTGGACATCACCTATTCGCCTGATGCGGACCTGACCGTGTCCTCATTCTTCA
>JAHFSL010000483.1 GCA_023265785.1 Candidatus Coatesiibacteriota bacterium
GCGATCCCGCCGAACTTTGGCGAGCGCGACGCGATCGGCGGGCCGGTGTCCCGGCAGATGTCCGCCGCGGAGGTCTGTCCGTATCCCTTCGGAAATATAAATGCATTTGCCGGAAATGGAACAGGAGGCTACAACGGAGATTCCCAAATCGCAACGTCAGCCCAGCTCTGGACGCCGGCAGGGATCGCGGTGGATCCAGCCGGGAACCTAATTATCGCGGATGCCAATAATAATCGAGTGCGCCGTGTGGATGCGCTCACGGGCCAAATTACAACGATAGCCGGGAACGGAGGTGGCGGGTACAACGGAGATGGTATCCCGGCCACGACGGCCACTCTTTCCACCCCCTGGTCGTTGGCAGTGGATGCCGCCGGGAACGTGTTCATAGGGGAGATCGGGGGCGGGGGATTGGTGCGACGGGTGGATGCGATCACAGGTTTCATTTCTACTGTGGCAGGCGTTCCATTCGTTGGCGGGTACAACGGGGATGGCATCCCGGCGACCTCGGCTTGGCTTAATCAGCCGCAGGGGGTGGCGGTAGACCCGAGTGGAAATATTTACATTGCCGATCTGAATAATTCCAGAATCCGCCGGGTTGATGCCATGTCCGGACTCATCAGTACTGTGGCTGGCACCGGCATTGCAGGATATGATTCTGACGGAATTGCAGCCACGACGGCGAAAATTAATTTCCCTGCGGGGGTGGCGGTCAACAATACAGGGGATTTGTATTTTGCGGACCGCAATAACCATCGGGTTCGCCGCGTGGACGGTGTGACGGGCATCATTTCGACTGTCGCTGGAACGGGAATACAGGGATACAACGGTGATGGGATCGCGGCTACGGCTGCCCATCTTAACGTTCCCGTGGGTGTGTCGGTAGACGGTGCCGGTAACATCTTTGTGGCCGATAGCCAAAACTTAAGGGTGCGGAAAGTGGATGGGCTGACGTTTCAGATAACCACTGTGGTGGGGACGGGCGTGTTCGGAGACTCGGGAGACGGGGGCGCAGCCGGATTGGCTCGACTCAAGTCAGCACGCGGTGTCGCGCTGGATGGCTCCTGCCATCTGTTCGTCTCGGACGATTCCTCGGATCGGGTGCGACGTATCGATGCGATCGTGCCGCTACCGCCGCTGGCCGGCGCGCTCTCGGTGGTGCCCGGAACGCTGCCGGCGGACGGTTCGTTGGCGGGGCTGTTCCTCACTGTGACCAACACCGGCGCCACCGTCATGGATCATGTCGTCGCCCAGGGCTGGGTGGTCTCGGGCGCTTCCTCCGTGGCCGGGCCGTTTGGCGGATTCCAGGGGCCCATCACCCTCAATCCCGGCCAGTCGTGGTCATTCTCCTGGTACTACAACACCGTTTCGAACGGGCCGGTGGTCTTCAGCGCCTCCGCGTCCGGCGATGACCTCGGGCAGGCACCAAATGGACCGGTGGTGAATGACGCCTTCAGCAACAAGCCGCAGGGGACCCTGCTGGTCAGCCCCCTGCGGGGATCGTTGTCGGTGACCCCGAACCCATCGCGGGTGGCGGGGGGGTATGACTTTGAGGTGCGGTTCACCATCACGAACGCGGGGACGTCAGGGGTGAACAATGTGCAGGTGGCGCTCTGGCCGCTGATGACCCCAGGCGGGGTGATTCCGGCCCCGCCGTGTGGACCGGGGTGCAATGCCCCCGGGCCGGGGCTGAGCCTGAACGCGGGATCGAGCATGACCTTCACCTGGCAGTACGACGCGCAGGCGAACGGGGTGGTGGACTTCACCGCGAGCGCGAGCGGTGACGACATGGCGATGGGGGGCCCGTATCCGAACGCGTACACGGCGTGGGGGACGGCGCGGGCGGTGGTGAATCCGTTGCGGGGGAGCCTGACGGTGACACCAAACCCGGCGACCGTGCCGGGATCGGGCAACTTCGAGGTCCATTACACGGTGACGAACGCGGGGGCCAATGACGTGGCGAACGTGACGCCGAGCCTGTGGCCGACGGGGGTGCCGGGGGTGGTGACGCTGGAGTGCGGGCCGGGATGCACGGGGCCGGGGCCCTCGCAGTACCTTTGGGCCGGGACGAGCGTGACGTGGACCTGGCGGTTTGATGCGACCGCGAACGGGGCGGTGACGTTCACGGCGACGGCGGACGGGGACGACTTCGCGGTCCCGGGGGGGCCGTGGGATGCCCCCAGCGAGCGGGCGGCGGCGACGGCGGTGATCAGCCCGTTGCGGGCGAGCCTGGTCGCGATCCCGAATCCGGTCTCGGTCAACGGCAATCCGACGGCCGACTTTGAACTGCATCTGACGGTCACCAATGCCGGGACGTCCGCGGTGGCGGATGTGATGCCGCAGATCTGGGCGACATCGGGAGGGTCGCTGGTGAATCCCATCAGCGGGCCTGCTCCTGCCGCCCCATACTATCTCAACGCGGGATCGTCCGTGACGTTTACCTGGCAGATGGACGCACTGGCGAATGGGCGGCTGGAGGCCAGCGCGACGGTGAGCGGGGACGACCAGTCCCTCCCGCCCAACGGCGGGGGCGTGGTGGACGCCTTCAGCGGGCGGACGGATGCGTCGGTGGTGATCACTCCGTTACGCACCACGATCGCGGTGGTGCCGAACCCGGCGACGACCGGATCGAACCCGGATTTCGAGGTGCATGTCCAGGTCACCAATGCCGGCACTGTTGCGGTGG
>JAHFSL010000484.1 GCA_023265785.1 Candidatus Coatesiibacteriota bacterium
ATGTGCGGGATGTGTTCGTCCGCACCCCGTTTGATGCGAATTACCGGGACGCCACGCTGGTGGCGGAAGTCGAGGTGCGCAACCAGGGCACGCGGGTCCGTGAGTTCACCCTGACCGGCCGGCTGACGGGGCCGGATGGCCGGCGCGTGGGGCCGGTGTGGTCTACGGCGGCCACGGTGGCGCCGGGTGCTGAAGTGCCGGTGGCTCTGCGCCGGGAGGTACCGCGCGTCGCCGGCTGGACGGCAGAGACCCCATCCCTCTACCGGCTCGACCTCACGCTCTACGAAACCGGGGTCGGTGCGGTCCATCGCGTCCCCGTCACATTCGGGTTCCGGCAGGCCGAAGTGCGCGACGGCGTCCTGCTGGTGAATGGCCGCCATGTCCGGCTCTACGGCGTGGACCGGCATGAGATGGAGGCCGACACGGGCCATGCGGTGACCGAGGCCCAGATGGTCCGGGACATCCTCTTGATGAAGCGGCACAATATCAATTCCGTTCGGACCTCCCACTATCCCAACGATGCGCGCTGGTACGACCTGTGCGACCGGCACGGCCTCTATGTCGTGGGGGAGACCAACATCGAGTCGCACTGGATGGGGTACGGGGCGGAGTCGCTGGCCAAGAATCCGGCCTGGCTGGAGGCGCACCTGGACCGGACCCGGGACAACATCGAGACGCACAAGAACCATCCGTGCGTGACCCTCTGGTCGCTGGGCAACGAGGCCGGGGACGGGGTCAACATGGCGGCCACCGCCAACTGGATCCGGCGGCGCGATCCGTCGCGGCCCGTCCACTCCGAGCGCGCCGAACAGGGGCCCAACACGGACATCGTGTGCCCGATGTACGCCCGGATCGAGCAGTTGGAGAAGTACGCCAGGTCCAACCCGTCCCGGCCGCTCATCATGTGCGAGTATTCCATCTCCAATGGCAACGCGGTGGGCAATCTCCAGGACTACTGGGACACCATGGAAGCCCACCGGTCGTTGCAGGGCGGCCACATCTGGCAGTGGGCCGACCATGGGGTCTGGAAGGATGGCGGCCGGCGCTACCGCGTGGCTGACGGCACCGGGGGCACCCTGCTGGCCATCGGCCGGGTCGCCGCGGCGCATGGCCGGGCGGCGCTGGACGGCATCGCCATCGTCCCCGATGAGCCCGGACGGGATGCGGCGGCGGGACCGGCGCTGACCGCGGGCGCCTGGGTCCGGCCGACCGGCATTACCCCGGGCGGTGTGGTGCTGGGCACCGGGGCCAGCGGCTGGCTCCTGCGTATCGCATGGGAGGGCACCCACCTGGAATTTGTTCTCGGGCCGGGCGGCGCGCCCTGGGTCGGCTCCGGGTTCCATGTGCCGATCTCCCGGCAGGTCGGCGTGGCCGCGGTCCGGTGCCGCCTGCCGCGCGACTGGGCCGGCCGCTGGCACCATGTGGCGGCCGTGGCGGCTGGCGGCTCACTCCGGCTCTTCCTGGACGGCCGCGAGGCCGCCCGGACGGCGCACCGGGGTTCCGTGCCGGCAACGCCCTACGGCCTCTGCGTGGGACGCGATGCCGCGACCGGTGACGGGAGCCGGTTCGGCGGGCTGATCGCCCACCCGCGTGCCTGCCGCGCGGTCGTGTCCGTGGCCGTGCTGGGAGATCCCGCCGCGCCGCCGCCCCCGGCCGCGGTGCTCTGGGTCGATTTCGCCGCCGCCCGGGTCCTGGATGGCGGGAAGCCCGTCCGGTTCATGGCCTACGGCGGTGACCACGGTGACCATCCCAATGACACCTGGTTTACCTGCAACGGGCTCGTCCTGCCGGATCGCACCCCGAAGCCAGCGCTGGCCGAGGTCAGGAAGGTCTACCAGCCGCTGGCCGTGGAGGCGATCAACGCCGAGGCGGGCTTGTTCCGGATCCGGAGCAAGTACTCCTTCCGGAGCGCGGCCCACCTGGAGGTCGCGTGGCAGGTGGAGACCAACGGGCGGCGGACCGGGAGTGGCCGGCTGGGCCGCTTGGCGCTGGGGCCCGGGCAGTCCGCCCTGGTCCGGGTGCCGGTCCGGCGCGCCCGGCGGACTCCGGGGGAGTCCTTTGTGACCGTCAGTTTCGCGCTGGCGCGGGGCGAGTCGTGGGCCGCGAAGGGCCATCAGGTGGCGTGGGGCCAGTTTCCGCTGGCCACCCGCCCGGCCCGGGCCGCGCGCCGGCCAGGGCCGGGCCCCGTCGCCGTCGCCGAGGTGGGGTCGGCCATCGTGCTTTCCGGGCGGGGCTGGACGGCCCGCATCGGCCGGACCACGGGTGCGCTGGAGTCGTGGGTGGTCAAGGGCCGGGAGCGGCTGGCTGCGCCGCTGGTCCCGAACTTCTGGCGGTCGCTGACCGACGCGGACCTGGCCAACGGCGGGGCGGAGCGGATGGCCGGCTGGCGCGCGGCCAGCCGGACCTGCACAGCGACGGGCGTGACCCTGCGGCGGAGCGCCGGGACAGCGGAAGTTGCCGTCCGGCTGGCCTTTCCGGCCGGGTCCACCACCGGCACCCTGACCTACACCGCCCGGCCGGATGGTTACATCGGCGTGGATTTCACCCTACGGCCCGACCCCAAGGAGTCCGAGATTCCGCGGGTGGGGCTGACCCTGGGCCTGCCGGCGGCCGCCAATCGGGTGCGCTGGTTCGGCCGCGGCCCCCACGAGAATTATCAGGACCGGTACACCTCCGCGCCCAT
>JAHFSL010000485.1 GCA_023265785.1 Candidatus Coatesiibacteriota bacterium
TCGCAGGTCGGACCGGGCCGGAGCGGCGAGGTGTCGTACCGGACGAACGTCCTGGCCGGCGGTTCCGAGGTCCTGCTTGAAGCCTACGCGACCGCCACACTGTCGTGCGATCCGGGGGGCGTGACGCAGAACAGCCTGTCGTACTCGGCGACGACCACGGGCAAACGGGTCGAACCGCCACTCATGGCCCTTCGTATGCGGGACGGCCCCGCATCGCTGGGTGATGAGAACTACGCTGTCGTCCTCGGTGCCGGAGGCGAGGTCTATGTGGCGGGCCTGGAGTCCCCGGTGGGCGGTGGGACCGGCTGGCGCGTAACCCGGTACGACAATGCCCTGACCGGGGTGCTCTCCACTACTGCGTTCGTGGGATCGGTGACGGGGAATACCCAGGCGTATGCCGCCGCCGTCGGACCTGTGGGGAGCTTGTTTGTGGGCGGCAGGGAAGCGACGGCGTCGGCTGGCTTTAACTGGCGCATCAACCGGTACGACGGAACCCTGGGAACGCTGCTTGGATCCACCGATTACAACGGTCCGGGCAACAGCTCGGACGCCGTGACGTGCCTGCTCTCCGATGGCTCAGGGAATCTGTACGCCGTCGGATACGAGGCGGGATCCGCGGGTGGCCTCAATTGGCGAATCAGCAAGTACGATGCCACGCTTGCCGTGTTGCTGGCCACCACGGACTTCAACGGGTCCGGGAACGGCTCGGATCAGGCTAACGCCCTGGCGCTCGATGCCGCCGGTAACGTCGTGGTCGTCGGGTCCGAAACAGGCTCGGGGGGCTTCATGAATTGGAGGATTCGAAAGTACGATCCGGCGCTCGGCACCCTCCTGGCCGCGACGGATTACACCGGACCGGGAGCCGCCGCGGACTCGGCCCTTGGCGTGGCGGTGGACGGCTCGGGGAATATCATTGTCGCCGGACAAGAGACCGCCGCCGGAGCCAATGTCAACTGGCGCATCCGTCGGTACGATGGGGGGCTCGCGGTCCTGCTGGCGTCCACGGACTACGATGCACCCGCCGGGGGGAGCGATTCGCTGAATGCCGTCACCCTCGATTCCTCCGGGAACATCATCGTCGCGGGTTCACAGACGGCCGTCGGCGGTGGGTCGGATTGGACCATCCGCAAGTACGACAATGCGCTGAATCTTCTTGATGCGCATGTTCACGATGGGCTCGTCGGCGGGATCGCAGGGATTGACCGGATACGGACGCAGCTGGCCCCGTGGGGGTCGTCAACGGTGTACGCGCCGTGCGGGGAGGTCGTCCGCGGCGATGGGCTCGACCTGGCGATCGCCCGGTACGAGATGGCGGTGTTCACGCCGCCCGCCACACCTTCCGGGCTGACGGCGGCGGGATACGTCGGATTCATCGGACTGCAATGGTCCCCCGCCGTGGCCGGGACCCGCGCCGTGGCGGGATACCGGATCTACCGGGCGACATTCGCGGGAGTGACTGAGGGCGTCCCGCTGGTTCTGGTGGCGGGGGCGGGCACGAGCACATTCAGCGACACGGAAGCCACGGCGGGAATGCTCTCGTACTACCGGGTGCTGGCGGTGGATATCCTGGGGGCGGAATCGGGACTGACGGAGGAGCGGAGCGCGTCCCCGCCTGGAGTGCCCGGGGCACCGGCTCCGTTGACCGCTCTGGGCGAGAACCAGCAGGTCGCCCTCAACTGGGGCCCGTCGGCGGCGGGCGCACGGCCGGTGACCCGGTACGAGGTCTACCGGGCGGATGCTGATAGCGGGCCGTACGCTACCTTCGTGGGATGGTCGTGGTACTCGAATACCGAATTCATTGACAACACCGTGGCCAACGGGACCCCGGAGTGGTACAAGGTCGTCGCGGTGGACGACCTGGGGACCTACGGGGCCTACAGCCGGTCGGTGAGCGGCACGCCGTTGGACACGAACATCAACCCGCCCCCGTGCATGACGGCGATTCAGCGGGGGACCTCGAACGTCGTGGACCTGTCCTGGTGCTTCATTCCGAACGGGACCCACCCGGCGACTTCGTATGCCGTCTACCGGACGACCTACGCCGGATTCGGGATTCTCCAGGGATCGGTTGGCATGACCCCGGCCTCGGTGTCCGTCTGGGCGGACACGCTGGGCGCCGCCGGGACCTACTGGTGGCACGCGCGCGCTCTGGGCTCACTGTCCAATCCCTCGCCGCTGGGCGGTCCCATCACCTATGCGGGCACACCGCCGTCCGTGCCGCTGTCCCTGACGGCGGCTGGGCTGGTGGGCCAGATCGCACTGTCCTGGCTCCCCTCCACTCCGGGGTCGTTCCCCGTCTCCGGATACTTTGTCTACCGTGGCACCCGACCCGGTGGGGAGTCGGCGGCGTTCATCGCCCAGATGTACGGCCGCTATGCCACCGCCTTCGTCGATGTCGGGGTGGCGCTGGGGACGACTTACTACTACACGGTGAACGCGTTCGACATGCTCACCCCCGTGCCCGACGAATCCGGCGCGTCCAATGAGGCGTGGGGCGTGCCCCAGTCCGTCCCCATCGCCACCGCAGGCACCTGGATCGAGCAGTGGAATCCATTGCGCGTCTACGACGGCGCCTCCGTTTTCGAATTGCGCGATGTGGTGTTCCCCGGCCCTCGGGTGGGATACGCGGTTGGGTTTGGGCAGGGCGGCTACGGGACGGTGCTCAAGACGACCGATGGCGGG
>JAHFSL010000486.1 GCA_023265785.1 Candidatus Coatesiibacteriota bacterium
GGTGATCGCGAGCCCGGTGGGCAGGGACTCCAGCAGGAAGGACTCACCCGGTTGGCCGCCGGCGGGCGGGGGCCAGGGAGCGGTCCGGCGGATGTAGCCGTGGAACGCGGTGAGCACGAGCCCGTGCGCGGCGACCTGGGACAGGGCAAGCCATTCGGGCCCCTGGCGGATGGTCAGGGCCACGCCGCCGCCGACGAACGCGGCAAGGCAGTCCACCGCGAGCCACCGGCTTTCGTCCACGACCCGGCTGAATCCCCGTAGGTAACACCCGAACCACTCGATCCACGAGAGGGCAAGCAGGGCCAGCAGGAGGTATCCGGCGGTGGGGCCGCCCCCCGGCCGGAGCAGGAGCCAGCCGGCCCCCACCGCGACCGTGAGCCCGGCCTTGACCCGGGCCGAGACTCCCAGCCACCGGCCGCCCCGGCGTGGTGCCCGGGCCACCCGACGGGCGAGGGTCAGGTGGCCACCCAGGTCCGTGGCCTGCGAGAGGAGGTGAGCCAGGCTGAAGGCCCCCCAGTAGCCTCCCCACGCGGTTGGGCCAAGGGTACGCGCGCCCAGGAGCGCCAGCCCGACATTGAACACCCGGCCTGCGCCCTCGGTCAGGGTTTTCGCCAGGACATTCGACCACGGAGAGGAGCGGGGTCGTGCGTATTCACGCGCACCAGCCCGGCGACGTGCTATTGCTTTCCCTCGATCGTCCCGACGGCGATGTTGATTTTTGAGCGCTCCTCGATGCGTTCTGTTTTTCCATCCCGGATCCAGACGATCCGGTCCGAGGCGTCAAGCATTTTCATGTCGTGGGTGGCCGAGATGATCGTGACCCCGCGCTCCTTCTGGAGCGCCTTGAGAAGGTTGATGATGTCCTTGCCGGTGGAAAGGTCCAGGTTGCCGGTGGGCTCGTCCGCCAGGATGATCGTGGGGTCGTTGGCCATGGCGCGGGCGATGGCGACGCGCTGTTGCTGGCCGCCTGACAGCTCGTTGGGCTTGTGGAAGAGCCGCTCGCCCAGTCCAACCCGTTTCAGCAGGCCCGCGGACTTGTCGTGCGCCTCGTCGGAGTTGAGTCCCGCGAACACCATGGGGAGTTTCACATTCTCAAGCGCTGACATCACGGGGATCAGGTTGAAGGTCTGGAAGATGTACCCGATCTTGCGGCAGCGGAGCCACGCCAGTTCGTACGCGTCCAGCTGGGCGACATCCACGTTCTCGATCAGCACCTGCCCGCCGCTCGGCTTGTCGAGCCCGCCGATCATGTTGAACAGCGTGGACTTGCCGGAGCCCGAGGGGCCCATGATGGAGAGATACTCGCCGGCGGCAATCTCCAGGTCCACGCCCTTGAGCGCCTCGACGGTCTCGCCGCCGAGCTGGTAAATCCGGGTGACGCCAATCGTCTGGACGATCGTGGGGCCGGCCATGAGGAGCCCATTATGGGGTCGGGACCCCCCCGGGAGCAAGGCGGAATCATGTTAAAATCTGGCCACGATGAGGGGGAGGCTGACCGTGACGGGGCGCGCGGTGGTGGCCGCCGGGCTGGCAATCCTCTTGGGTGCCGCCACCGCGCGGGCGACTGGCGGAAAGGCTGACCGCGCCGGCGGGGGCTGGTTTGACCTCGGTTCCCGGCTGGGCCAGGTGGGGCAGATTACCGTGGATTTCCCGATCTACGAGCCGCAGTCGGTCATCGCCCAGATCCAGAAATTGGAGCGCAATCCGCTGATCAAGGGCATGATTCTGCGGGTGGACAGCCCCGGGGGTGATGTGGGCGCGGTCCAGGAAATTGTCGAGGAGCTGGAGAAGTTCCGCGATGGGGGCAAGGTGCGCCGGCCGATCGTGGCCTCCTTCGGCGGGGTGGCGGCGTCAGGGGGCTACTACATCGCGTGCACGGCGGACCGGATTTTTTCGAACGCAGGCACTCTGACCGGCTCCATCGGCGTGATCATCGAATTTCCGGTGGCCGAGGAGCTGATGAAGAAGGTTGGCGTCAAGTATGTCGTCATCAAGAGCGGCCGGTACAAGGATACGGGAAACTTCGCCCGGAGCATGAGTCCCGAGGAGCTGGCCATGATGCAGCACACGGTGGACGACGTGTACGAGCAATTCGTGTCCGCGGTGTGGAAGGGCCGGGCCGGGGCCGTCCGCGCCGCGACCGCCCGGGACCGGGGGCGGGCCGGGGCGAAAGTGACGGACCGGGAGGCGCTCGCATTCCTCCGCGACATTTGTGACGGCCGGGTGATGTCGGGGCGGCAGGCGCTCGCACGCGGGCTGGTGGACTCCCTGGGCGGGAGGGATGATGCCCGCGCGGAGCTGGGCCGGCTCTGCGGGCTGGGGCGCGATCCCCATGTCATCCTGCCGCCGCGGCGCCGGGACACCGGGTTTGCCTGGACCGACCTGCTGGGCGGGATGCTGGGCCTGCCCGCCCCCGCGGGCCTGGTCGGGCGCAACCGCCCGTCGTTGGAGTACCTCCTGCGCTGAAGGCTCCGGGCGCACGCTTCGCGGTGGCGTGCGGGATCGCCATTGCGGCCGCCGCTGCGGCCCGGGCGGTTGCGTACTGCGCGCCCCTGTTGGCCTCCGGGACCGGGTGCGCGCCGGCCGCCAACTACAACAATCTGCGCGGGGTCTACCGGGACGAGTTGTCCGGATGTGACGGACTGGCGCTCGTCCAGGCCATCGTGTTTCTCCCGTCGG
>JAHFSL010000085.1 GCA_023265785.1 Candidatus Coatesiibacteriota bacterium
GGCCGGTGAAGCACTGGAAGGCCTGGCCCACGATCAACTGGGTGTCGGAGGAGATCGTCCGCCACGGCCCCTCGTCCGCCAGCACCGTGCCCTCGTCCACGGCGACGCTTTCCCCCCCCAACTCGACGGTGCGCCGGTAGTCCCAGGACAGGGTGCCGTAGTTGAACTTGAAGATGTGCACCGTCGTGGGGAGGGTCCGGTCCAGCCCCCCCGCGGCGTCGCGGCCGGTGCTCATCAGGACCAGTGAATCCCCGTTGCCCACGGCCTGGTTGGCGGAGGTGAGCCGCCAGGCATAGTGCATCAGCCCCGCGTAGGACAGCGAGGTGGCGGGTGCATAGGTCAGCCGGTCCTCGTTGTCGCCACCGGTGGAGGCGTGGGAGATGAACTGCCACAGGACGGGGGAGTTTGAGGTGACCTTGTAGATGTCGTTCATCGGGGAGGCGGGGCACACGCCCACCCAGGCAGGGGGGTCGTAGGAGGCGGGGGCCCGCTCGACCTTGCAGCCGGGAATCCCCCCGCCCGGGATGCCGCCGAACCCAAGGAGGCACGAGCCGTTGCCCGGGAACCCGCCGAGGCAGTCGCCGATCAGACAGCCGATCGAATTGCTGACCCCGCCGGTTGTGGACCAACCCGCCCCCTCGTACTGGATGCCGCGCAATTCAAACTGGGTTTTCTTGTTCAGCGGGAAGAAGTCAATGGTGAACCCGGGGCACAGCCCGAAACCCGTCGAGCCGGCGTCCGCGACATACGAGATGTAGGTCGTCGGAAGAATAACGGGCGCCACATGCGAGAACCCGCGCGGCAGGCCCGAGGAGCCCGTGCCGCCGACAATGCCGGTCCGCCCCTGCTCGAAGAGCATGGCGCGGTTGATGACCGTGGCCCCCGCCGTCGTGGCGCTCCGGAGCTGGCCCTTCCACCGCACCGTCATGGTGGCTCCGGGCGGCAGGTCCAGGTTCCAGGTGAGGAGGGTTGTGGCGCCCGCGATCACGCGGCCCGCGGCGGCCGCGGCGCAGCCGGACGGGGTCATGGTCCAGCCCGAGCAGGGATCCTCCAGCCCGCAATTCGTGCACCAGGCGTCTATCGCCGCGGGCACGGAGTCCCAGATCTGGACATCCCACCAGGTCCTGGATGCGGACATGTTTTTCACGAAAATCTCGTACGTCATCTCGTCCGGGGGCTGGCCGGGTGAGGAGGCGAACAGCAGGTCGTTGTCGCCCACCTTCCAGAACAGGAAGCGCCGGGCCACCGTAGTCACGGGCGGGTTCACCTGGGACGTGGGCGAGCAGGTGGTGCCATTCGCGAACACCTGGGCCGTGTTGGCCAGCCGCCCTCCCTCGGGTGCCGCCACATCGCCGGAACCCGGTTCGAACGATTCGCCGTTGCCCCAGTCCACGGTGACGGCATAGGTGAGCTCGTTGGTCGTGCCGCCGGTGACCGCCCCGCCCGGCAATGACCAGCGCAGGCGAGGCGGGGGGCCGGGGTCCGGGCCCCATCCGGCGTCGGGCGCAGGTACGGCACTGCCCGCGACATAGTGGGTGAACGCGGGCACGGTGTCCATGACCAGAATGCAGGTCAGGGCGGCCAGCCCGGGGCGACCGTAGAAGAGGGTGTAGGTCACCGTGTCCCCTGGGGCGGCGAAATCCGGGCCGGTTTTCACCGTGTAGACAATGGTATGCGTCGCGTCCTGGAGGTCGTCCAGGGGGACGAAACAGCCCTGGTTGTCGGCGATCGACCCGCCATCCGTCGTGTTGGTCAGCCCGTGGAATGGGAAGCCCAGCGTGAGCGTGGCCTGGTCGGTCGGGCATGCGGCAATGTCGGCGTAGATGTCCAGCGAGATGATGGCGCCGCAACAATCCACCCCCGGCGTGCACGGGGGGCATTCGTCGGCGCATCCATCGAAATCGGGCGTCGCGCCGCTCCACGTCCAGGCGTCGTATGAGCCCGAATCCTCGGGATAGGTCCCGGCAAAGGACAGGGTGAGGAGGCCGGAATTGCCGGTGTTGCACGAGGCCATGACATACAGGGCGGCCAGATCCGCCGGACCCGCCGTCCCGAAATTAACGACGGTCAGCCCCGTGAGGATTTCGGACGTGAACCCGCACCCGTCGCAGACGATGGCCTCGAAGGAGGCGGCGTGGAACCGCGTCCAGTTGGGAAAGATGAATTGCGTCTGGATGCTTCCCTCGCCCCAGGCATCCACGGCGCACCCGTCGGCTCGGGCAGGTGTGGCGGGAGCCGCCAGGGCGGCCAGGGCCAGGGCGACTGGCGCCGCGAACCACCGCAAACCCTGCCCCCTCTGACCTGCTTTCACCATGACCATCATCACCTATAATGCGTCCAGTTGGGGGGGAGGGAATGAACCGGACGGCTGGCGCCATATACGATCCTGCTCTCCTTCCCGCCCGGCCCCGCGCCGAGGAGCCCCTCCGGGCCGGCTCCCTGGTTAGCGGTCGGCTGGACATGGACGAGTCCTACCACCCGTTCCGCAGCCGGGGGACGCCCTCCTGGCTCCTTTTTTTCACCCAGCGTGGCGCCGGATTTTTCCGGAGCGCCGCGGGCGAGGTGCGGTACGCCAGGCCCGGCGAACTCCTGGCCTACGAACCTGGCGTCCTGCAGGAGTACGGGACCCTTCCCGGGCGGCGGTGGTCGTTCCACTGGGTGCGGTTCACGCCGCGCCCCGCCTGGCTGGTGTGGTTGCGCTGGCCGCGGGTGCGCCCGGCCTGGGGGCTGCGTGCGCTGGAGCCGGCCACCCCGTCCCGACGCCGCATGCTGGCCTCCGAATTCGAGCGCCTGCACCGGGACCTGCGGTTCGGCACGCCCGCCCGGACCGACCTCGCCATGAACACCATTGAACGGATGCTCATCCTGGTCGCCGAACACCTGTCGCCCACGCGCGGGCGCCCGCTGGACGACCGCATCCTCCGCGTGCTCGAAGCCATCGCGACCCGGCCCGAGGTTGTCTACCGGGTGCCGGACATGGCCCGCGAGGCCGGGCTGTCGGCGTCGCGCTTCGCCCATCTCTTCCGGAGGGAAACGGGCATGTCCGTGATCAATGCGGTCCTGCAGACGCGCCTGCGCGAGGCGGCGCGCCATCTCGCCCTGACGCGCCTGCCGGTCTCGCGCATTGCGCTCGCCCTGGGGTTCAATTCGCCGTTCTATTTTTCCCTGCGGTTTCGCCGCCAATTCAGGCTGAGTCCGACCCAGTACCGCCGGCGCGCCCTGCCTCCGGGGAGGGCCGCGGCGCGCCGGGATTAGGGCGGGGGCGACGCGGCCGTGGGGAATTCCGCCTCGGCGCCGCCGACGGTCAGCGGTGATGCCCGGCCGGTCAGCCAGTCCGTGACGCCGATCCGGACGACCGCCGTGCGGTTCCAGGTCTCAGCCGGAACCGCATCACACGGGTCCCGGACCCGGTCGCCCGGCCGCCAGAGCCGGGCTGGGCTCAGGCCGTCCGCCGGATCGTGGTCGAGAATGGCCAGGGTCCGTCGGCCTGCGTCGAGCAGGCGAACGCGAATCGTCCAGTCGCGGTCAGGCCGTTGCAAGCAGATCCAGTCGAGGATGAGGGTCACGCCGCCCGGTCCTCGCCGCGTCCCGGCGCCGGCCAGCCGGAGGCCGGCGCCAAAGACGGCGTCCGGCCCGGGGAGCCGTTCCGCGGCCGGAGGCCGCCGGGGTGCGAGACGCCCTGGGGGAACCTTCCAGAGCGCGTAGGAGAGGCCGTTCTCCTCCCGCCAGTCCTGGATCAGGGAGGCACGGCCCGGGTGCGCCGCCTGCCATCCGTCGAACGCCCGGAGCGTGCCCGGGCTGAAGAGGGAGTGCGCGGCCACGAGATGGATCGGCCGGTACGGAAACCGGTGGAGGAGTGATGGCACCGCATCAGGCGTTCCCTCATAGAAGGCGACGGTGGCGTACCGGCCGCCGGCAACGAGCCTGTCGAGGCATTCCCACTTGAGGTCCAGCGGCACCAGCAGGACGGCGGGAGGGCGGGTCCGCGCGAGGGCCGAGGCCATGAACTCCAGCGCGCCGCGGCGAGGGTATTCTGGGGCCCGAAACGGGTCCGTCGCCCATTGCCGGAGCGCCAGCGACGCGACCAGCGCGGCGGCCACCAGGGCCGCCGCGGCGGCGGTCCCGCCGGCACGTTGCGCCGCCCGGCGGCACACCCAGTCCAGCCCGATGGCCTGCAACAGGCACCAGACCGGGAGGAGGAACGCCAGGTACCGCTCCCACTCCGGGATTGGGGTCAGGGCCAGGAGTGCGAGATACCCGGCCAGCGCACCGCCCAGCAGGGCCGTGCCACGGCGGGTGTTCGGATCCGCCAGGGCCAGGGCACCCAGCGGCAGGGCCAGCAGAGGCGGGATGGCCGTGGCATGCGAGAGCGTGCGGACCCAGAACCAGAAGTCGGCCCCGGCGTGGGCGAGGTCCAGCCCCACCGGGTTCGGGCCGCCGCCGGGCCGCCAGGGCAGGAACGGATTCCGGTTGGCGAGTTCCCATACGACGAGGGGCGTCAGCCCGAGGGCGAGGCCACGCAGCGCGCGGCGGAGGGGGACGCGGCCGGGTGGCAGGACGCCGCGCAGGCCGGGTCGCGCGGCGAGTAGGAGGACGGCAACCACGGCCAGCAGGCCGAACTGCTTGCACCCGGCGGCCGCCGCGGCCAGTCCACCGGCCCAGCCCCACGCGCCGGCCCAGGCGGCCGCCAGCGCGGCGGTGGTCGCCGCGCCCAGCCCGGCGTCGGTGAAGACGGAGTGGACATAGAACTCCCAGAACCAGGAGGTGCCCAGCAGGACCACGGCCAGCCACCCGGCCAGCGGGCCGGCGAGCCGGGCGCCCAGTGCGAAGACGGCCACGCCCGCGGCGATCCCGGCCAGCCGGCTGGGCACCATGGCGGTGGCGAGTCCAGGCCGTTCCAGGGTGAAGGCCGCGCTGACCGCCAGCGGCAGAAGCGGCGGCTTGTCCACCCGGACGAGCGGATGCCGCAGGAACCAGTCATGCTGGTGTGCCATCTGCCGGCCCCACAGCATGTACACGGCTTCGTCCATGTGCGCGCCGCGGGCGCCGTCCACGGCCGCGACGCCGGCCAGCCACTGCAATGCCGCCGCGAGGGCGGCCGCCAGAAGGAGGGAGGGGAGCCGGGGCGGATTCGCGCAAGGCATCGGTCCCGTATCGTACCAACCGCGCGCCATTGTCCCGGGGCTGGACCGGGGAGTACACTTGGCGGGTGAAGCCTCCGCCCGCCCCCGCCGTATCGGGCCCGCTCGCGGCGACGCTGGCGCGGTGGCGGGAGCCGGTCCGGATGATCCAACCCAATCTGCGGCTGGTGGACGCCCGGGGGATGGACGGCGCCCGACTTATTCGACAGTGCCGCGACCACGGGGCCAATGCGGTGCTCCTGAACGCGGGTGGCATCGTGGCCTGGTATCCCACCGCCCAACCGTGGCACTGGCGCAATCCCCTGCTCGCCCGTGACTTCGTGGGCGAGGCGACCGCCGAGGCGCGGCGGCTCGGCGTACGGGTGCTCCTGCGCATGGACTGGTCCTGCCTCCTGCCCGCGATCGCCCGCCGCCACCGGAATTGGCTGGCGCTGGATGTCGCGGGTCGTCCCCAGATCGAGTGGCGGCGTACGGCCCATCCCCTCTGGCGCACCTGCCCCGAGCGTCCGTACTGGCGGCGCCACGCCTTCCGCGCGCTGGAGGAGTTGATGGCCCGGTACCCGTTCGACGGCTTCTTCTTTAATGCCTGGGACCGGCCCGACTGCCGGTGCCCGGAGTGCACGGCGGCCTGCCGGAAGGCGCTGGGCGCGGTGCCGGGCCGTGGTGTCCCTTGGACGACTGCCTTCGGGCGCGCCTGGCGGCGGTGGCGGGGGGAGCGCACGGCGGCGTTCACCCGCGACCTCAACGCCCGGATCAAGCGCTTTTCCCCCGGGACCCTGCTGACCGTGGACTTTCACCTCACCAATGACCATCCCCACCACCTCGCGGGCGCGGCCTGGGATGGGGCGGGGCTCGCGGACGCGGTGGACATGGTCACGGTGGAGGCCTTCAACTTCCTGAACCGGCCCCGCCCCCACTGGCGATTCTGGGCGGAGGAGGAGGCCCGGATGATCCGGTCGTTCCCCGCGGGGAAGCCCGGGATTGTGCTCCTGTCGGGCTCGGAACGGTGGATCGGCCGGCGCGTCGTGCAGGCGCCGGAGGTGACGGCGGAGGGGATCCGCCAGATCGTGTCCCACGGGGCGATTCCCTGCGTGGCCGTCTCCGGCGATTTCCGACAGGACGATACCCGGGTTTGGCCGGTGACCGGCCGGATCTTTCGCGCGCTGGTCCGGCGGCCGCCTCCCCGCCATCCCCCGTCCACCCGCGCCCGGATCGCGCTGGTCTACGGCCAGCGGACGATGGATGCGTACGGGGGTGACCGGTGTCGGGACAAGGCGCTGGCCCACTATCGCGGCTGGTATGAGGCCCTGCGCGAGACCGGGGCGGTCTTCACCGTGGTGCACGATGGCGTCCTGCCGGAATTCCTTTCAACCCGTCCCCGCCTGACCACGCTGATCCTTCCGAATGTCGCCTGCCTGTCCGGGGCGGCGTGTCGCGTGGTGGATGGCTGGGTGAGTGGCGGCGGCCGGCTGGTGGCGGAATTCGAGACCTCCCGGTGTGACGAGCGGGGCCGGCAGCGGGCGCGGTTCGGCCTGCGCTGCCTTGGGCGCCGCCCGGGCCGTATGGTCACCTTCCCCGGAACCTGGTTCGACGCGGCCGGGCCGGGCCGCCGGTGGGTGGGCGGGCACACGCGCATTCACCCGGTGGCGGGCGAATTCCTCCTCACGCGGGGAAGCCGCCGCGATGCCGTGCTGGCCCTGCTGGACTGGACCTTCAACAACAAGCCCGAGTGGTCCCGGCCGGAGCGGTCCACCGGCCAGCACGGAATCTATCTGTCCCGGTTCGGCCGCGGCCGGGTCCGCTACCTGCCGTGGTCGCCCGGCGCGCTCTACCACCAGCAGGGCAGTCCGGAGCACCGCGACCTGATCGCCCGCCTCATCGCGCGCTGACCACGCGCCGAGCGCGGTGCCCGCGGCTTCGCGGCAGGGTCCAATTCGCGTGATAAAATCTATGGGCCTTTCTTGCAGGGAGAGGCACCTCCATGCTTCTAGACGCCATAGCCGGACTCTTCTCCAGCGACATCGCGGTGGACCTTGGCACCGCGTCCACGCTGGTCTATGTCAAGGGCGAGGGGATCGTGCTGATCGAACCCACCGTCGTGGCCATGTCACGCTCCACCGGCATCATCCAGGCGGTGGGCAATGAGGCCAAGGCCATGATCGGCAAGGCCCCCGGCTCCATCGCGGTCATCCGCCCCCTGAAAGACGGCGTCATCTCCCACCTGCCGGCCGCGGAGTACCTCCTGCGCCACTTCATCGAGCGGGTGCACAAGCGCCGGGCCCTGGTCCGGCCGCGTGCGATCGTCTGTGTGCCTTCGGGCATCCGTGACCCCGAGCGGCGGGCGGTGCGCGACGCCGTCGAGCAGGCGGGCGCGCGGCGGGTCTTCCTGGTGGAGGAGCCCCGTGCCGCCGCCCTGGGCGCCGGCCTGCCCATCGAGGAGCCCTCGGGCAACATGATCGTGGACATCGGCGGTGGAACCACGGAGGTCGCGGTCATTTCCATGGGCCAGACCGTGGCGGGGCATTCCGAGCGGGTCGGCGGGGACGAATTGGATGACGCCATCGTGGATTACCTGCGCCGCTCCTACAACGTCCTGATCGGCTATTCCTCGGCCGAGCAGGTCAAGTGGCAGATCGGCTCGGCCTATCCCTTGAAAGAAGAGCTCAAGATGTCCGTCAAGGGGCGCGACCTGGTGACGGGCCTGCCGCGCACGATCGAGGTCACCTCGCAGGAAATCCGGCAGGCGCTCGAGGAGCCCCTGCTCTCCATCATCAGCGCGGTGCGGGGGACCCTGGAGCGGACGCCGCCCGAGCTCTCCGCCGACCTGACCGACCGTGGCATCGTGCTGGCGGGCGGGGGTTCGATGCTGCGGAACCTTGACATCAGGCTGTCGGAGGAAACCGGCGTGGCCGTTCACCGGGTGGAGGATCCGGTCTCCTGCGTCGTGCGCGGGGCGGGAAAACTCCTGGACGGGCGCGCGGACCTCCTGGAGTTGATGGCACTCGACGACAACGAATTTCCCGAGTACTCGTGAGGCGTGGGCGCCCACCGATCCGTCCCCGCACCCGGGCGG
>JAHFSL010000487.1 GCA_023265785.1 Candidatus Coatesiibacteriota bacterium
GGCGCGACCGTTTCAGGGCCGCGGTCGCCAGCAGGTTCACTATCACCAGCAGGAGGATCGAGAGCGCGCTGGCCCGACCCGTGTCGAAGAACTGGAACCCCTGCCGGTAGGTTAGGAGACTCAAGGTCACGGTGGCATCACCCGGCCCGCCGCCGGTCAGGATATAGACCAGGTCAAAGATCTTCATCGTGTCGATGCCCCGGAACAGCCCCGCCAGCACCAGCGCGGGCTTGAGGTGCGGCAGGACAATGGCGCGCAATTGCCGCCAGCGGGACGCCCGTTCCAGCGCCGCCGCCTCCTCCAATTCGGGCGGCAGGCCATGGAGCCCGGCGGTGCACAACAGGAAGACAAACGGCGTCCACTGCCAGACATCCACCAGCAGGATGGACCCGAAGGCCAGCCCGGGTGAGGTCAGGACGCTGGGCCGGCTGTCCAGGACCAGGGAGGCCCCCCAGGTCGCCACCCCGAAGACCTGGTCCAGCATGTACTTCCAGAACAGCCCAACCAGCAGGGGGGACAGCATCATCGGCACCAGGATGACGAACCGCATGAGCCCCGATCCGGGCAGGGTCCGGCGAAACAGGAGGGCCAGCCCCGCCCCCGCCACCAGTTCGATCCCGACCGCGGCCAGAGTCAGTCCCAGCGTGTTCCGGGCCGCCAGCCAGACATAGGGATCACGGGCGAGGGCGGCATAGTGGTGGAGCCCGACAAAGGTCACGGGGGTCCCCAGCCGGACCTGGCAGAAGGACGCCGCCAGGACGAAGAGGAAGGGCGCCAGCGTCATCACCGCCAGGAACCCGATCGCGGGTGCGAAGAGGGTGAACCGGAAGAATCGCATGAGGCCGGGCGCTTCCGCCGGAACGCCTATTTGGTCGCGGGCTTGGACGGGCTCTGGTCGAGGATGGCCTGAAGGTCCGTGGCGGCCTGGTCGAGCGCCTGCTGGGCCGTCTTCGTCCCGATGAAGGCCAGGTTCAGTTCCCGCTGGATGACCGAGAGCAACTGTGAGTAATCCGGGTTGTTCCAGAAGTCGTGGGCGTCCTTCAGGGACTCCATCACGGCCCTGTTCCGGGGATTGCGCGACGCGGTATATTTCACGAGATCCTTGCGGGCGCTGATGAACGCCGCCTCGGGCACATCCAGCAGGGCGCGCTGGGTTTCCTTCGACATCAGCCACTTCATGTAGGTCCACGCGTCCGCCTTGTTGCTCGAGAAGGAGGTGATCGCCGTCCCCTGCGACCCGAACATGGCGGCGCGGCGGATCTTCCCCGTCCGGCGGTCCTTCCAGCCGGGGATCGGCGCATAGCCCATTCGGCCGGCGACCTTTGATTTGGCCGGATCCTCCAGGAACGCCCCGAACGTCGCCCAGAACCCGCCCATCGCCACCTTGTCCTGCGCGAGGGCGTTGAAGACCTCCTCGTTGCCCCAGTTCGCCGACTCCGGGGGCACGATCTTGTGCTTGAGGTTCCAGCCCGCATAAAACTCGAGCGCCGCCACGGCCGGCTTGGCGTTCACGATGCCCTGCACCGTCCACTTCTTCGCGTCCCACAGGTCGCCGCCCATGCTCCAGAGGATCGGGAAGAAGTCCTGGGTGATGTAGTCACCCTGCCGGCCGGCATGGGTGAACGCACCGTACCGCTCCGGCGGGTGGTTCAGCTTGAGGGCATCCTTGAGGAACTCGTCCCAGGTCCTGGGCGGCGCCTTGATTTTCGCCTCCTTGAACAGGTCGGTCCGGTAGAACAGGATCGCCACCCCGGACGCCCACGGCAGGCCGTACACCGGTGTTTTGGCGTATCCCTTCAGTTTTCCCTGAAAAATGTCCCGCTCGTTGGTCGGGTACTTGCCGAGCACCGTCGCACACCCGGGAATGAAGTCGTCGAACTTGAGCGGGCACTTTTTCTCACCCAAATAGCCCTTCGTGTCCAGCCGCTCCACGCCGGCGGCGGCGACGAACTCGCCCAGCCACTGGCTGTCGTAGTGCACGAGGTCGTACCGCTTCGACTTGGCATTGATGACCTGCTTCATCTTCTGCTCGACTACATCGTACTGGTTGGTCTCGAGCACGACCCGGATGCCGGTCTTGGGGGTAAAGAGGTCATCGGCCAGTTTCTGCTCGACGGCGGCCTGTGGCCAGTTGAGCGCAAGGATGCGGAGCACCCGCCCCTCGTCCCTGGGCCCACACCCGGCCAGCAGTCCGCCCGCCAGCCCCGCCACCGCTCTCCACCGGTTCCCGCGCATCGGGTCGTATTATAGGGCCATGCGGCGCGCCGTCGAACGACTGGAGGGAGAGCGGTTCGATGCGCTGGTCGTGGGGGGCGGGATCACCGGGCTGGGTATCGCCCGGGACGCCGCCCTGCGCGGCCTGCGCGTGGCCCTCGTGGAAGCCGAGGATTTCGCCGCCGGTGCCAGCAGTCGCACCTCCAAACTGGCCCACGGTGGATTGCGGTACCTGGAGCACGGCGGATTCGGGCTGGTGCGCGAATCCGTGCGGGAACGGGAGCGCCTCCTCCGGCTGGCGCCCCACCTGGTGAAACCCATGCCATTTCTTCTCCCGTGGGAACCGGGGGCGGGGTGGCCGCCGAGGCTCGCGCTCCGGGTGGGCCTGTGGCTGTATGACCGGTTCGCCGGCGGGGACGGCGGCCACCAGATGCTGTCCGCCGCTGAGTTGGTCCGCCGC
>JAHFSL010000488.1 GCA_023265785.1 Candidatus Coatesiibacteriota bacterium
CGCGAGTTGGCTCGATTGGAGAGTCTGGCGGAATTGGAGCCGGGGGTCGTGACGATGGTCTCGCACGACTTCAACGTTGAGAAGGTGGTCAGGTTCGCGGATGTCCTGGTGGGCGCTGTCCTCATCCCGGGCGAGCGCGCCCCCATCCTGGTTTCACGCGGGTGGGTCCAGATGATGCGGCCGCGCTCGGTGGTTCTGGACATCGCCATCGACCAGGGCGGGTGCATCGAGACCAGCCGGCCGACCTCCCACCGCAGCCCGACTTACCTGGCTGAGGGGGTCCTGCACTACTGCGTGCCCAACATGGCCGGGGTGCTCGGTCGGACGGCCACTCACGCTCTGGCGAACGCGACCTGGCCGTATGTCCAGGCCATTGCGGACATGGGGACCGAGCGAGCTCTGGACCGGATTCCGGCGTTGGCGCGCGGGGTGGCAACTCGGCGTGGGGAAGTGGTTTCGGCCTCCGCCGGAGGGGCAAGTTCGTGAACTGGATGGAGCTGTACCGCGACCGGGTGATGGATGCCCAGAGCGCCGTGCGCATGATCGATTCGGGGATGCGCGTCTTCCTCAGCGGGAACTGCTCGGTTCCCCGCCTGGTCCTGGCAGCCCTGACCGAGCGGGCGCGAGGCCTGAGCGGAGTTCAGGTCGTGCAAGTGCTCACCGTGGGCCCGGCGGAGTATGTGGCCCCCGACATGGAAGGCCATCTCCGGGTGAACACCCTGTTCATCAGCGATAACGTCCGCCAGGTTGTTCAGGAGGGGCGGGCCGACTTCACGCCGTGCTTCCTTTCGGAGATCCCGAACTTGTTCCGCTGTGGTCCGCTCCAGCTGGACGCGGCCCTGATCCAGGTGGCCCCACCCGATGAACATGGCTTCTGTTCTTTTGGCGTGGAAGTGGGGATTTCCAAGCCTGCCGCCCAGGCCGCCCGAAGGGTCATCGCCGAGGTCAACCCGCATATGCCGCGCACGCTCGGGGATTCGTTTCTCCATGTTTCCAAGATCGACGCGCTGGTTCCGGTGGACTACCGGCTGCCGGAGGTCGTCCTTCCCGGAGAAGACGAGGTCACACGCCGACTGGCGGAGCGGGTGGCGGGCCTGATCCCGGACGGGGCTACCCTTCAGACCGGCATCGGCGCGATTCCGGACGCCGTCTTGCGCCGCCTGACCGACCACAAGGACCTCGGCGTCCATACGGAGCTGTTTTCGGACGGGATCATCGATTTGGTGGAGCGGGGCGTGATCAACGGTGAGCGCAAAACGCTCCACCCGGGGAAGATCATCGCCGGTTTCATGCTCGGGACGCAGCGGCTGTACGACTTCGTGAACGACAACCCGATCGTTGAACTTCATCCGACGGACTACGTGAACGACCCCTTCGTCATCGCCCAAAATGACCGGATGGTGGCGATCAACTCGGCGATCGAGATTGACCTCACAGGACAGGTGTGTGCCGACAGCATCGGGACCCGCCTGTACAGCGGAGTGGGGGGGCAGATCGACTTCATCTATGGAGCCTCCCGCTCCAAGGGCGGGATCCCGATCATCGCCTTACCCAGCACGGCAAGTCCGAGGGGCGAGGCCGTCCGAAGCCGAATCGTTCCAACGCTTCGGTCTGGGGCGGGCGTGACCACGAGCCGCAGCCATGTGCATACGGTCGTGACGGAGCATGGAGTGGCCGAGCTCTACGGAAAATCGATTGCACAACGGGCCGAAGCCCTGATCGGTGTCGCCGACCCCTCGTTCCGCGATGAGCTGGCCCGCCAGGCCCTTCTTCTGCGTTACCAGTGAGCCCTTACAGCCCAAAAAGCCTCACCCACCTCAATTGTGAAAATTGGAGCAAATGGATGACATTTATCATGTCCACAAAGGGCCATCCTCCCCTTGGGTGCCCCGGCCGAAGAATTTAGAGTCGAAGCATCAGGCCAGATAGAGCCTGGGCCGGATCGGCCAAACTTTTGGGAGGAAACCATGACTACCATCAAGACCCGCAAGGGTGAGATCGTTCAAGACCCACCGTTCGCGCGGTTTCTCTTCAGCGACACGCGCGCCGGATGGCTGTTCCTCATCCCGCGTGTGTGGCTCGGATACCAGTGGCTGGTGGCCGCGTCGCACAAGCTGACGGACGCAGCCTGGATGCAGACCGGGGAGGCCCTCAAGGGCTTTTGGGAGCGCGCCGTTCTGATCCCGGAGACCGGCCGCCCCGCGATTGCGTTCGACTTCTATCGCTCGTTCCTTCAGGTGATGCTGGACGCCCAGGCCTACACCTTGTTTTCCAAAGTCGTCGCCGTGGGCGAGACGCTGGTGGGTGTCGCCCTCATCCTCGGCGCGTTCACCGGGATCGCGGCCCTCTTCGGCGCGTTCATGAACTTCAATTTCATGCTGGCCGGGTCGGCCAGCACCAACCCGGTGCTCTTCCTCATCGCGATCGGCCTGATCCTGGCCTGGAAGGTCGCCGGCTTCGTGGGGGCGGACTACCTCCTGTTGCGTGCCCTTGGGACGCCCTGGCGCGGTGTCTCAATCGGGGAGTCGGTCCAAGCGGTCAAAGCCACGAGCTGACCCACCCGTTCGCCTCTGTCCAATGCATTGGGGGCCGGTCGAGAGACCGGCCCCCAAGATTCCCGTGAGCCCGCGTGCTACCATGGTGTGATCATGGAAACCTCCGGCGAGCGAGTTC
>JAHFSL010000086.1 GCA_023265785.1 Candidatus Coatesiibacteriota bacterium
ACGATGATGCCGCCCGCCAGTCCAACGGAGAGCAGGGCGGCGGGGACCCGCATGCCGGGATTCACCGTGACATCCTGCCGCGACCCCTCGCGCTCGGTCAGCATGATGGCGAACACGATCAGGACCGAAACGCCGCCCACGTAGACCAGGACCTGCACGATGGCCAGGAATTCGGCCCGCTGGAGCAAGAAAAGCCCGGCCACACCGAAGAGTGAAAGCATCAGCCCCAGCGCCGCCCGGAAGATGCTGTGCACGCCCACGGCCACAAGGGCCCCACCCAGGGTCAGGGCGGTGAGCACGGTGAAGGCCACCTCAGGAAGCATGCGACCACACCTTGGGCCGGTTGGCCCGGACAAACTCCCGATCCAGGATGACCGAGAGGACGGCCCAGCCCCCCACCAGCAGGACCATGTTGATTCCCCAGCCCTGGAGCAGGCTGTGCGGCCCGCCCTCGGCCACCACGAGCCAGTACCAGGCGGCGGCGGCCAGGATCACCAGCAGGGTGAACGGGAAGAGGAACTTCCAGGCAATCGCGAGGAGCTGGTCGATCCGAAACCGCGGCAGGGTGCCGCGGAACCAGATCAGGACAAAGAAGATGGCGTACATCTTGAGCTGGAACCAGACCCAGGACGGCACCCAAGCCGTCAGGGGGCGCAGCGCCTCGGGGAGATAGGCTTCCGGTCCCCGCCATCCGCCCAGGTACAGTGCCGCGATCAGCCCGCCCGCCGCAAAGGCGCTCAAGAACTCCGCCATCTGGAAGAGCGCAAACTTGAACCCCGAGTACTCGGTATGGAACCCCGCCACCAGTTCCGACTCGGCCTCCCCCATGTCGAAGGGCGTCCGGTTGGATTCCGCCGTGATGCCCAGCAGGAACACGACCATGCTGGCCGCCCCCCACGGGGTGAACCCGAACCAGCCCGACGCCTGGGCCTCCACGATGGCGCCCACCGACATGGTCCCGGTCATCATGACGACGGGGATCAGGACGACCACCATGGGGATCTCGTAGGAGAGGATGGTGGCGGCGGTCCGCATCGCACCCAGCACGGAATACTTGCTGTGCGCCCCCCAGCCCGCGGCGATCACCATCGGCGTCTGGATGGAGGAGACCGCAAGAAAGAAAAGGATGCCGACATTGAGGTCGGCGGCGATCATGTCCCGCCCGAACGGCAGGACGAGGAACAGCGAAAGGACCGGCGCCACGGCGAGCACCGGGGCGAGGAAATGGACCAGCCGGTCCGCCCCGGTGGGGACGATGTCCTCCTTGAGAATCATCTTGATGCCGTCGGCGATCGGCTGGAGCACGCCGAAGGGTCCCACCCGGTTGGGACCGATCCGGTCCTGCATCCGGGCCACCACCTTCCGTTCCAGCCAGGTGAGGTACATCATGGTGAGCGGGGCAAAGAGGAGGATGCCGATGCAGGAGAGCAGGGCCGACAGCAGGGCGGCGATGTGCGGATCCCAGTTGTTGGGCAGGACGGATTGGACCATCCCGAGCACAAGCTGTTTCACATCCACGAACAGGTGGTCGAGCCGGTCCGTCACGCTACTCCCATTCCAGCGCCCGCTGGCGCCACGCATAGGCCCAGGCCAGCAGGAGGAGCGCGATGAACACCAGCACCTCGATGAACCCGGTGACCCCGGCCTCCCGGAACACCACCGCCCACGGGTACAGGAAGAGCGCCTCCACATCGAAGACGACAAAGATGAGGGCATAGAGGTAGAACTGGACCCGGAATTGCCCCCACGGATCCCCGGCCTCGACCGCCCCGCATTCGTAGGGCGATTGCTTGATGGCGCCCGGATTGCGCGGCCCCAGGAGCTGGGAAGCGATCAGCGGCCCGGCCGGAAACAGCAGGGCCAGGACGGCGAAGACGCCAAGGACGAGGAGGGGGTCGGTGAGGATCATGCGCCCAGGTACGCAATGGCGTCAATGGAGAGCGCCACATCCTTGGGAAGCCGCGCCACGCCGACGGTGGACCGGGCGGGCTTGTGCTCGGGGAAGAATTCCGCGTACACCTCATTGACCTGGGTGAAGTCGTCAATGTCCTTGAGATAAATGGTGGTCCGGACGACATGGGCCATGGACGCGCCGGCCGCCTCCAGGATGGCCTTGAGGTTGTCGAGCACCCGCCGCGCCTGTGCCTTGACCCCCGAAGTCCGGACGGGGGTGCCGGTGACGGGATCCAGGGGCAGTTGGGCGGAGATAAAGAGGAGGTCGCCCGCGCGGATCGCCTGGACGTAGGGCCCCACGGGCTGGGGGGCCTGCGCGGTCGTCACCACCATCCTGGCCATAAGAGTGTCATATTTGACACTAACGGCCCGGGAAAATCAAAGGCCCCGGTCAGGGTCCAGACGGGCGGCGTTTCAGCCCTTCCAGGCTGTTCCGGGCGCCCTCCAGCGCGGGATTGGCCGCCAGGGCGGCCTTCCAGGCCTCCGCCGCGCCCGCCCGGTCATGACGGAGGTATCGGATATTGCCGAGGGTCTGCCAGGCCTCCGCCTGCCGCGGATTGAGGGCGAGCGCCGCCCGGCAGGCCGCCTCGGCCTCGGCCAGCCGGCCCTGACGGGCCAGCGACAGTCCCAACTGGCTCCACGGGGCGGGGAGGGAGGGCGTGACCTTGATGGCCGCGCGGGCCCACCCTTCCGAGGTCGGCAGGTCCCCCGCCCCGTAGGCGGCCACGGCGGCCGCCGCCGCGACGCGGTCACGGCCTTCCCATGAGCGCCAGTCGGACCAACTGCGCCGGGCGCACTCCAGCGCTTCCCGCGGCTGCTGGCCGGCGGCCAGGTCGCCCGCCCGCTTGAGCCATCCGTTGGCCCGCAGGTCCCCTGACCAGAACCAGCCCGCCGCCAGCGCGGCCAGTCCGGCGGCCGCCAGCCGGAGCCTGCCCGACCGCGGCAGGGGGGCGGGCGCGACACCGCGCCCCGCATGGCGCGCGGCGAGCCAGGCATACGAAAGCCAGAACCATCCCTGCGTCGGGAGGAGGTACCACGGAAAGTTGAAGAGCCCGTCCACGGCCAATCCCGTGAATCCCAGGAGGAGCGGCAGGCCTGACGGGTCACCGCGCACCCGGGCGCGCCAGGCCAGCCGCACAAAGGCGGTGCACGCCCACGCGACGAGTCCCAGGCCCAGCAGACCCAGTTCGGCGGCGACCTGCAGCGCGTCGCTGTGGGCGTTCTCCGAGTAGAACCACGGGAGGGTGGGATCGGCCGCCATGGCGCGGGCGTGGCCTTCCGGGTACAGCGCGGCGAACGAGCCCGGTCCCCCGCCGGCCAGCGGGCGTTCCCGGATCATCCCCGCGGCGACCCGCCACATCAGGAACCGGCCGGCGGCATCGAAGTGGCCGGTGGCGAACATCGTCCCCAGCCGCTCACGCCCCTGCCGGTGGACACCCACGAAGAGGACGATCGCAACGGCGGCGAGTCCCAGCGCCGCCCGCGCACGGCGGGAGGGGCGCAGGGAACCGCCCGCCATGCGCAGAACGAGGAGGCCCGCCCCGCCGGCCGCCGCCATGCCCAGCCATGCGCCCCGCGACTGGGCGAGCAGGAGGGCCGCCAGGACCGTCGCCGCCGCCCCCCACCGGATCACGCCCCCGCGCCGCAGGGCCGCCGACACCAGCCAGGGCAGGACCGCCACGAGATAGGCGGCCAGGAAGTCTGGGTTCCCCATGGTGGAGAAAGGGCGAAGCCCGCGCGTCTGGAGGTCTCCCGCGAGGTCCCCGAGGAAGTACTGGACGAGACTGTACGCGGCACTGGCCACCCCCGCGGCGGCCATGACCGCAGGCACCGGCGGGGGTCCGGCCCGCCAGATTGCGGGCAGAAGCACGGCCGATCCCGCCAGGGCCAACCCCCAGACCACGTCCGCCGTACGCGAGAACGGACCGGTGACGGCGCTGCAGACCAGGAGTGCCACGACCCCCGCCACCGGCGCCAAGGCCCCACTCGCCGCTCCCCGCATTCGAAAGAGGTCGGGAGCCGCCCCGGCAATGGCCCACGCCGCGAGGAGGCTGGCCACCACCGCCTGCGGCAATTTGAACGCGTCTTCGAAGGCGGGCCAGAACGCCAGCGGCAGGAGCGCCGCGGCCCACAGCGGCACGAGCCTGCGGATCAGGACCGCTTCGGCCCCCGCTTGAGGGTCCTGATCTGGTCGCGGACCTTCTTGCTGACTTCCGGGTCATCGCTGATCCGGAGAAAGATCTCGTAGTTGCGCTGGGCGGACACCGGATCACCCGCCTGCTCGTAGGCCCACCCCAGATTCACATACACATCCGACTGATTCGGGTCGCGCGACAGCGACTTCTCGTAGGCATCAATCGCGTCCCGCGCCAGGCCCTTGGCGCTGTACACATCGCCCAGGTACCGGTAGCCGGCGGCCAGGTTGGGATCGAGTTCCAGCGCCTTGCGGGCCGCACGTTCGGCCTCCACCTTGTCCCCCGCCTGGAGCGAAATCCAGGACATCTGGGTCCAGTACGCGGCCTGCTGGTCATTGATCCGCAGGGCCTTCCGGAGCGAATCCTGGGCCTCCTTGAGCCGTCCCTGCCGGGCCTGGGCGTGGGAGAGCTGCGCCCACGCCACGTCCAGCGGCTTCATGTTGAGGTCCACCGCCTTCCGAAACTGCGCCTCGGCCTCGGCCTCCTTGCCCATCTGGAGCAGGGCCACCCCGTAGGTGTGGTGCGCCTCCCCGGTCTCCTTGATGGCCAGCGCCGTGCGGTACTCCCCTGCCGCCCGGTTCAGGTCCGCGGCGTAAAAATAGTAATGACCCAGGAACAGGTGCTGTTCGTAGGGCTTCTTCATGTCCTGGTAGAACGCGGCCATCACCCCGTACGGGAGGGCACTCGCGGGAGCCTGGGTCACGGCCTGCTCGAGCAGGTGAAACGCCTCCGGCACATTGCCCAGCTCATAGTAGATGGACGCCTTGCCCACCAACGCCCCCTGCAGTTTCGGGTTCGCCTTCAACGCTTCCTCAAACTGGAGCAGGGCCTTCTCGTTCTGGCCCTTCGCACGCAGGGCCACGCCGTAGCCGGCGTGCAGATCGGGATTCTCCGGGTCATTCCTGATTCCCTGCGCAAAGACCTTGATGGCCTCGTCCCAGCGGTGGTCCTGCGTCATGATCTCGCCGATCCGGGTTAGGGCCAGCGTGTGGAATCCCTTGAGCGCCGTGTTCGTGTAGGTGGACTTCAGGACCGACTCGAACCGTTCCACGGCGAGTTTCCGCCTGCCCCGCTGCATGGCCGCATACCCCGCGCCGTACAGGGCCTCGGGATGGCCGGGCTGGCGGTCGAGCGCCAGTCCGAAGAGGCGCTCCGCCTCCTTCCACTGGCTCAACGCGATGGCGTCCTTGCCCTGGGCCACGAGCGTATCGAACTCCTCCGCGCGCGCGGCGCCCCCGCCCAGCAGGAGGAGGCCCAGCACGGCCAGGACCCGGGCGGCCAGCCCGATCCGCCGCAGGGCCCGGATCGCCGCCGGGGGCCGCGGGGTGCCGAACACCGCGATGCCCGCCACGAGGACATTGGCGCCGGCCCTGACCGCATCGGCCGCGGTCGCGGCCGTGACCCCGCCGTCCACCTGGATGTCCCGATGCCACCGGGCCCGCAGGGCGCGCATCTTGGGCAGGACATCCGTCCGGAACGGCTGGCCGCCGAACCCCGGCTCCACGGTCATCAGCAGGACCATCCTGACCCGGCGCAGGAGCCCGGCCACCCGGTCCAGCCGGGTCCCGGGCTTGAGGGCGATGGAGGGCGTCGCCCCCGCCCGGCGGATACGGTCCAGCAGGGCGGCCCCGAACCCCCGCGATTCAGCGTGGACGGTCAGATTATCGGCGCCCGCCCGTGCGAAGGGCTCCACGAACCGCGCCGGCTCGGAGACCATCAGGTGCACGTCGAGCGGCAGGCGGGTCCGCGAGCGCAGGGACCGGACCACCTGGGGGCCCATGGACAGGTTCGGGACGAAGTGCCCGTCCATGACGTCCACGTGCACCGCGTCACCGCCGCCCTGCTCGATCGCCCGCACCGCGGCCCCGAGCGCGCTGAAATCGGCGTTCAGGATCGAGGGGGTGATCCGCAGGCGGGGAGCGGCACGCCCCGGCCTAGCGACGGACATTAATCACAAGGTCAACCCGCTGGCTCTGCTCATCGTCGGGGAGGTTCGGGTACCGTGGCGCCGCCCTGCTCCGGCCGTACACCCGGAGCGTGATGCGCGTCGCATTGAGCCGGTACTCATCCACCAGCGCCGACAGGACGCGCTCGGCGCGGGCCTTGGCCAGGTCGTAGTTGCCCTCGTCATCGTCCGCCGCGTCGGCGTAGCCCTCGATCGTCAGGGCGCTGGCCGGGTGCTCCGCGATGAAGGCGGCCGCCTTTTCGAGGATGACCCGGTGCTCGTCCGTCAGCGCGGTCGACATCCCCCGGTACCGGACGCCGACCATTCGGATCCGGTTGCCCAGCACCTCCGGCTTGACCTCGGCCTCAATCTGCGGCAGGACCTTCTCACCCTTCTGGAACTTGCCTTCCTCATCCTTGAAGGTCCAGGCATACTTGGGCGCCCCCAGCACGGGCGTCCCGCCCGTCCCATCCTTGCCGTCCCAGACGATCGGGTTCGTCGGCGTCCCCTGTCCCTGCCAGGTGCGCACGAGCCGGCCCGCGTCCTGGATCTGCAACTGCCAGAGCTGGTAGTTCCCCTGCGGCAGGACGAAGACCACCTCGGGATACACCGGCTTGCCGGCCACGGGCTTCAACTGAGGCTCCGCACTGACGGAGGCGACCTGCGTCGTGGACTTCAACTCCTTGTTATGCACGTCAATGGCCTTGGTCACGATCTTGAACTTGCCCAGGTCCGTAATGAGCTTGCCGTGCTCATCCGTCAGCCCCTCCAGCGAGAGTTCCTTGGGCGGCAGGCCGCCCGCCCCCTGGAAGGTCTTGACAACCCGGCCGCGCTCATCCGTGACTTCCACCTTCCACTCCTTGGGCGGCGTGTCAAACTTGATCTGCTTGGGCTCGATGACGAGTGTCTGCCTGACCTTCCGGACTTCCAGCGCGGCGGGGGCCTCCTCGGTCTTGACCTTGCGCTTCTTCTCAATATTCCAGCGAACGAGGAGGGCCGCGTGGTGCACGGCGCCCAGGGTGCCGAACGGCGCCAGGGCATAATCAAACTGCATCATGGTTCCCGGGGTGAGGGGCCAGCGCAGGCCCATCCCCGCACGCATCGGGGAGGGCAGGCTGGACAGTCCGGACACTTTCCCGAAGTCCAGCGCCGTCTTCCCCAACGGCTGGTCCAACGGCTGTTCCCAGCCCGCACGGAGGAAGGCGATGCCGAACAGTCCGTACTCCGCGCCCAGCGATAGCCGCGGACGGGCGAAGGAGTCAATGAAGGAGGTGAGGTCCGCGGTCGCGAGCAGTTTCTGCCCCCAGAGCCCGACCCGGTAGGCGGAGCCCAGCCGGAAGGTGACCGGCAGGACCTCCCCGCCGCCCAGATCGAAGCTGAAGCCCTGGCCGAACCGGCCAATCGTCCCCATGTTCTGGACCGAACTCCCGAAGGCCAGCGTGTGGTCCAGGTTCTGCCACATGACGCCCGCGTCGGCCCCCAGCCCGGAGGCCTGGAAGTCCAGCGACCGGGTCGGGACGGAGTCTCCGGTGACGGGATCCACCGCGAAGGAGGACGGGTCCGCGCCGGTCAGGGCCCGGCGCACATACTTGATCGATCCGCCCGCGGCAATGGCATCGGTCAGCGGCGCACTGTAGGTCAGGAACAGGAGGACATCGGACGCCGCGCCCGAGGCGGCGCGCACGAGCGCCTGCGGGTCGGTGGAATCGAAACTTCCGGTGCCCAGCACCATCGCACCCAGCCCCGAATTCCCGTACCCGAACGGGACGCCCGGGAACTCGACCGCCCCGGTGAGGAGGTACACGCCCTCGATCTGGGAGGACTGGAAGAGCTTGACATAGGAGAAGGCCCCTTCCGGAGCCGACAGGTTCGCAATACCGGCCGGATTCCAATAGACCGCGTAGATGTCCTCCCCGACCGCCGCGTAGGAATTCCCCATGGCCACGGCGCGGACACCGTTGGCGATCTTGAGGAAGTCGGCGCCGGCGCTTCCGCGCGACAGGGCCCGGGCACGCCCCGGCTGGCAGGCCAGCAGGATGAGGCACAAGCGGGCGAGGAGGGCCGGCCGGGCGCGCATGAATCCACATCAGTGTCCCTCGCCACCCCCCACC
>JAHFSL010000489.1 GCA_023265785.1 Candidatus Coatesiibacteriota bacterium
GGTGACGCCGTTCGCGATCCCCACATCTTGGAAACCGTATCCAAGGATCTGCGCCGCCGTATTCTCCGTCGTCCCGAACATGTCGGGATACACATCCGTGATGGCCGCGCCGGCGGGGATGGACCCGATCGTGAATCCCCCGACGAAGATCTGCTCATCCAGTCCCGTATCGATGTTCCGGCCGAGGAGGACAAGGGCCACCGGGCCGTCAGGGGCCGCCGGCACCTCGGACTTCACGTGCTGGTCATTCTTGACGACCGTCGCGGGGGCGCCCACATCGGTCTGGCCAAACCGCACCCGGACATTCTCCAAGCGGGAAAATCCCTCGCCAATGATATTGACCGGCAGCCCGGCCTTGCCCTTCTTCGGCCCGTAGTTGATCACGTCAGCCATGGTGAGCCTCCCTCCAGGTGAAGCCGACGCTGATCCCCGGACACACGCATCCACCGGCGCAGCGAGAGCCCGGTGCAGCGTGCAGGTATGGACGCACTACCAGCGGGGGGTGGTCGTCAGACATGTCGGCGATTGACGGTCCAGGTCGCAAAACGTTTGAAAATGCCGGTCGGGGTATTACGGCCCTCCTGACACCCCGGGGGATGTGACGGCGGTCACCCGGCCAGGCGCGACCGGACTTCGCCGACTCACAGCCGCAGAACGATCACTTTGCGTATCTGGAGCGTCGAGCCATTCTGGACCCGGACGAAATAAATACCGCTGGGGACCGTCTCGCCCGTCTCGGTGCGGCCGTCCCACTCCCGGACGACCTGGCCGGACGCGAAGGACCCGGATTCGATCTGCCGCACGACCTCACCCGACATCCCGACCACGCTGACGGCAAACCGGGCGGGGGCCGGGACATCCACATTGATGCGCAGGCGCTCCCCCCGGGAGGGATTGAAATAGTTGCGATTGAGGTGGGGGACGGGGGGCGCCACCTCAACGATCGCGATGGCGAACGGGTTGGACCCGCCTTCGACTTCAACCCGCACGGAGACCGCTCCGGGATTGACCCCTACCGTCAGCGTGGCGTTCGCAATCCCATCGCTGTTCGTCAACCCGCCCGGAGACACCACGCTTCCGTTCGCCCCATCCACGATGCCGAACCGCACCATGACGCCCGCGACCGGCGCCCCCTTGCTATCAAGGACTTTGGCGCTCAATTGGGTTGTGCCATGGGCGGGCAGAGTGGCCAGGGCGGCGGTGACCGAGACCGAGGCCGGCGAACCGGGAGGAGGCGGTGTCACGGGGGAATCCGCCGCGACCGCCATCCCGCCGCAATGCGCCACCAGAAGGGCGATGGCAACACCACCCCACCAGCCCGCCGTCAGCCGACGGGTGCCGTTGACACTTGTCGACACCATGTCCCAGGGCATATTGCTGCATGATTCGCGCCGTAAACAGGACCACGAAACAAGTTGACGGGTCAGGATTGTGGAGCGGACCGCGGTGTCAAACACTGTCAAGACCTGACACTTTTGACACTGTTGACATCAGTGGCGCACCACGACGACTTTGAGGGTTTGCGTGGTCCCGCCTGATCGGACCTGCACGAGGTAACCCCCGCTGGCCGCACGGCCTCCGTGGTCGGTCCGTCCGTCCCAGGTGATGACCGTGAGCCCGCCGGGCAGGACCCCCAGCGGCATCCGCCGGATCAGCTCGCCGGCCACGGAGTAGATCCGGACCTCCACCGGCATGGGGCCGGGCAACATGTGCCGAATTTTGAGAACTTCTCCTTTCGCGGGATTGAAGGAGTTCTGCGACAGGTACGGAGTTGGAACGGCGGGCGCCATCCCCTCCACCGTCACGGTCGCGGTGGGATTGGTCCCGCCCGTGACATCGGCCCGGACCACATTGAGTCCCGGAAAGGCACCGGCGGTCAGGGTCGCGACGGCCTGGCCCGAGGCGTCCGTCGCCGCCGGACCCGTCACGGCGCTCCCACCCGAGTTCCCCACCACCGTGAACCCGACGGCGGCGCCGGAGACCGGGACGGAGCACCCATCGCGGACCACCAGCGTCACCGCCGTGGTCCCGCGGATCGGGATCGTGACCGCGGTCGCGGTCAGGACGGCGGTCGCGGGCTGACCGGCGACCCCCACGAGGGCGCTTCAGGCCGGCGCCGGGGTCAGGGGCCCACCCAGGCCCATGTCCGTTCCGGTCACGGTCAGTGACATCCCCGCGAACCCGCACCCGCCGACCGGCAGGATCGTCCAGGTCACGGTGGCCGTTCCACCCGGGGCCATGGTGAACGGAGGGGCCGACGACGTCAGCGAGGGGACACCGAGGACGGCACCATTGGTCGCGCCGAGCGCCAGTCCGTCCACCCGGGCGATCCCGAACCCGTCGTTCCGGAGGATCGCGGTCGCCGTGAGAGTGGTGGTGAACCTGATATTCGGCCCCGGCGAGAGGAGCAGTGACTGGACCGCGAGCGATCCCGTGGCCACTGCGGCCATGACCGCCGTCCCAAACGCGGTTGAGGACAGGCTCGTGCAGGTCCCGCCGACACCCGTGGCAGTGAACGAAATAGATCCGGCGCCCGAGACGGACCAGGTCCAGGAGAACGTCGCCGCAATCCCGGAGGCCAGCGAGGCCGATGAAGGAGGGGTCGGTCCGGCCACCACGGTCCCCGCGCTTCCGGCCACGGCCAGCCGCGGAAGGACACCGGACACATTGG
>JAHFSL010000087.1 GCA_023265785.1 Candidatus Coatesiibacteriota bacterium
GCCCGTGACCTGGTCCTCCTGCGCCGGCACATCACCAAGCAGAACGGCATCATGATCCTGACCGGACCCACGGGGTCGGGAAAGTCCACGACCCTGTACAGCGCCCTGGCCTCACTCAATAACCGCGAAAAGAACATCGTGACGGTGGAGGACCCCGTGGAATACCAGGTGGAGGGGGTGACCCAGCACCAGGTGAACGCCGACATCAACCTGACCTTCGCGGCGATGCTCCGGTCCATCATGCGGCAGGACCCCGATGTCATCCTGATCGGCGAGATCCGGGACCTGGAGACGGCGCAGATCGCCATCCGGGCCTCCCTCACGGGCCACCTGGTGATGTCCACGCTGCACACCAACGATGCCCCCTCCGCCGTCTCCCGACTGCTGGATCTGGGGGCGGATGCGGCCCTGATCGCCTCCTCCCTGCGCTGTGTCGTGGCCCAGCGGCTCGTCCGCACGGTCTGTGCCGCCTGCAAGGAGGTGGTCCCCGTGGACCCGGCCTCGATGCCCTGGATTCCCGAGGAGCTCAAGGGCAAGCCGCTCACGGGCGCCCGGGGGCGGGGCTGCCGGACCTGCAATGCCACCGGGTACCGGGGACGGACGGTCATCGCCGAGGTCTTCGAGCTCAACGACGAGATTCGCGACCTGATCACGGACAAGAAGCCCGCCCCGGTGATCCGGGACGCGGCGCGCCGCACCGGCATGATCTCGATCTTCGAGGACGCCGTGCTCAAGGTGCTCTCCGGCTCAACCACGCTCGCCGAGATCCTTCAGCATTCCGAGAACTGACCGGCCGCGCGGGCGGCCGGTCGTGGAAACGGGCGCCTCCTCAGCGCACGGTGGCAAGCACCGGCGCCAGGTAGACGACCACCCCGGGAAATTCGAACCGGACCGGCCGGCCCAGGACCCGCTCCAGCACGGGCTGGAGTTCCGCAGGCGGGTCCGGGGGCATGGAAAAGCTCCCTGGACAGGAAATGAGCCAGGTGCGGCGGGCGCCGGCGACCGCGCGGGCCAGCGGCACCGGCGCGCCGAAGACCTCGCGTCCGCCGGGCGTGTCGTAGTCGCGACTGGGCAGGAGATACGCCTGGGGAACGCGGGGCAGGTACAGTCGGCACGGCAGGCAGGAATTCAGCGAAACATGTACCACGGCATCGCCGGGCGCCAGCCGACCGGACAGGAAGGTGCACACGTCGCGGAGCGGCTTCTTGGACTGGAGGAGCCCGAATCGGGGCGGGTCCCCGCGCTCATAGCGGACGAGGGACACGACCGAGGCGGTCAGGATCCCGGCCAGTGCCAGCCGGCTGGCGCCGCGCATCCGGAGTCGCGGACCGGGCGCCGCCAGCCCGGCCGCAACCAGGAGGAGAAGGGCCGCCTGGGCCCCGATCGCGTACCGGAGAATCGGATAATGGATTCCGCTGAACCGGTGCAGGGCATGGAGGAATAGAAGCGGGACGATGACGTGAACCGCGGGAAACAACCGGCGGGTGCCGAGCACCACCGCCCCGCGCCCGACCAGGAGGGCCACCAACCCGACCACCGCCCACCGGGGGCCGGGATCCAGCCCCATGCCCCCACCGCCCAGCGCCAGGGCGTCATGCAGGGTTCCGGCCAACTCTTGCAGGGGCACGTCGCGCGGGACCAACAGT
Source organism: Candidatus Coatesiibacteriota bacterium (assembly GCA_023265785.1). Lineage (GTDB taxonomy): Bacteria > Oederibacteriota > CAKKQC01 > CAKKQC01 > CAKKQC01 > JAHFSL01. Next base: position 1,647 of record JAHFSL010000087.1, read on the forward strand.
TCGGCCATCTGTGACCGCCGCGCCATGAGCAGGGCCGCCGCGATCAGCGCCGCGGGGGTCGAGGCCAGCGCGAAGCCGCACCAGGCACGTCGGGCCCGCCCATCCAGCAGGACCAACGTCGCATGCGCCACGCCCCACGCCACCGCCATGTGGTGAGTTAGCGCCGCGCCCGCCAGGCAGGCAGCGTACCCGGCCCACCAGCGTGCCCGGACGCGCGGCGCGGCCGCCACGGCCGCCAGCAGGCAGGCCGCCGAACCCGCCTCCAGCGCGAACAGGCAGGAATACATCCGGCACTCCTGCGCAAGCACCGCCTGGTAAGGCGCGAACGCCGCAAGGCCGCAGGCCAGCAGGGCCGCACCCGGTTCGAGAGTCAGCCGGGCCAGCCGGAAGACAACCAACAGCCCGGCCACCCCGGCCAGCCAGGGAAGCAGTCGTGCCGAGAATTCAGTGACGGCCCCGGTCGCGGCCAGCATCCCGTGCAGCATGACATTGAAGAGCGGCGGCTCGTAGGTGGCCCGGCCGGTCTGTTCCCACACGGCTGCGGCCGACGGGGCCAGCGCGATCCACACGCTCTGAGCCTCGTCCGACCAGAAGCTGGCCCGGTCCAGGCCGGCCAGCCGGAGGGCCGCCCCCGCACCGAACAGCGCGAGCAGGATCCCGCGGCGGCTCATCGTGCGCCGCCGCGAACCGGTGCCAGGTACACCTCCACGCCCGGGAATTCCCAGCGGATCGGTGGCCTGCACCGGCGTTCCAACTCCGGCCCCAGCGCGGCGGGCACCGCGGGGGGGTCGGACCACAGCACCGGGGACACGACCAGCCACACCCGCCGGGCCCCGGCGACCGCAACGCCGAAGGGACGCGCCTCCCCCAGCCACCGGGTCTCCGCCGGGGTGATCGAGGGATCGGCCAGCAGGTACGGCTGGTCCGGCCATTCCGGAAGGTAGAGTCGAAAGGGGATGGCGGAGGACATCGAGACGTGCACGATGGCATCCCCCGGCCGCGCCCGGGACCGGACGAAGGCCGCCACATCACGCAGGGGCTTCTTGGCCGCCATCAATCCCCCGCCGAAGGGCCCGCCGGCAGACATGGCGCGCAGGGACGCCCCGTTGACCGCCAGCAGGCAACCCAGCGCCGCCCAGCGCCACCGCGGCCCCAGCCGGGCGCACCCGGCCGCGCACGCCACCAGGAACAACGGCTGAGACCCGATCACGTACCGCAACTGGGGCGGCGCGACGAGCCCCATCCGGGCCAGGGCCTGCAGGACCGCGAGCGGCAGGCCGACGAGCGAAGCGAGCACCACCCGCGGCCCGGTTCGCAGGGCGGCCAGGCCTGCCAGGGCCGTGGCGGCGAAAGCCATCAGCCCGGTAAGGCGCAGGGCTCCCGCGAGCCGTGGCCCGGGGCCGGCCAGCTCGAGGGCCCGCAGGCCCAGCCCGCCCCACGGCAGGGCCGGCTCGAGCGGATGGGCAACGACCCAGCCCAGGTCCCGGGAGCGGAGCAGGGCCAGCACGATGCCGGGAACCGCTCCGGCCAGGGCCGCGAGCACCAGGCCACGCCCGGACCGTCGCGGCGGCTCCGCCATGGCCGCGACCGCATGCGCGGGAAGCGCGAACAGGAATCCGGGATGCAGACAGCCGCCCGCGGCCACGGTGACCGCGTACGCGGCGGGGCGGGACCGGGCCAGGGCCAGGAGCGCCGCCAGCCCCAGGGCCGCCAGCAGGCTGTACATCCGGCACTCCTGGCTGAAGAGCACACCGACGGGCGACGCCGCCGCCAGGACGGCCGCGATGAACGCGCCGGCCGGATCGAGCCACCGGCGTGCGACCAGCCACGTCAGGGGTGCGACGAGGGCCCCCGCCAGCGCGGCCGGCAGGCGCGCCCACCATTCCGTGGGCGGGACCGGCAGGAGCCACCAGGCCCGCAGGCACAGGGTCCAGCCCGGCGGCTCGGGGAGGGGGAAGGGCCCGGCCACCCCCCCGGTGCGGGAGGCCAGGACGGACGCGGCCTCATCGAACCAAAAGCTCGCGGCCCCGAGATGGAACAGCCGGAGTGCCAGCCCCGCGCCCAGGAGCCCCGCAAGAACCGCCGCCTCGGGCCACCCGGCCGCCCCGGGCCCGTGCTCGTGTCCCTTCGCTGGTGCCGTTGCCCCCCGCATGCTCCCATTCTGGCAGGTCGCCGCCGCAGCCTCCCGTTCCGCGTAGCATGGGGACATGCCGTGGCTGGCGCTCCTCCTCCTGCACGCCCACCCGGCGGCGGCCGCCGACCCGGGAATGCCAGCCACCCGCGTGCCCACGGTCCGGCGGCTGGACACCGCCCTCCCCGTGGACCGCCTGCGGGTCACCGTGTCAGGCGGCGCCACCGGATTCAACGCGGTGGGCCATGTCCTCATCGGATGGTACGACACCCGACGCCGGGAGGACGCACTCCTCGAGTGCACAGCCGACGGGGCCACCGTCTGGGCCTGCCGGCTGTCGCCCGGCGGCCGGATGACGGCGTTTGCGCGGCTGGGTGACGGCACCACGGCCGTCGCGCTGGCAGAGGATGGCCGCGATCCCGTGGTGGTGCGGCTCACCCCTGGCGGCCGGCAGGCCGGGGGCTTCCGGCTGGCGTTCCGCCGGGCACGCGACCGCCAGCCCGTGGCGGCCCTCGCACCGCTGGGCGCGGGGGCCCTGCTCGCGGCGACCGCCGGTTGGGCCGGAGCGGTTTCCCCGGCCGACCGCGTAACGCAGGCCCTTCTCCTCCCCCGCCTGCGCGCCGCCTGGCCCGTCCGGGATGGGCGCTGGCTCACCACCCTGGCCGACCCGCCCGGGTTCGCCGTCTGGGATGGGACCGCGGTCGTGCCGATCCCGCTGGACGCTTTGTGCCATGTCTGGGAGGCGGCCCGGGCCGAGGAGATCGCCCCAGGCCGCTACCGGTTCACCGGGTGCTTCTGCCAGACCGTCGAGCCGACCGTGGCCGGCCGCCCCATTGTCCGAAAGACCCTGGAGGTGGTGGAGACCGATCCGGCGTGGACCCTCCAGTGGACCTTCGCCTCCCCCCAGGCCCTCCGCGTCGATGAGTTCGGCACGGAGCGGTGCGCCACGTTTACCCGCCAGGTCATCTCGCTGACCGGTGGGCGTCGGCTCCTCCTGGACGGCTCCCCGGGGGCCTGCCATGCCATTGAACTGCTCCCCGACGGGACTCGCGGCCGGGTTTGGATGGCGGCCGAGGCCGGTGCCCCCCGCGGCATGTTCGGAGAGACCGCCTGCCCCCTCCTTGGGGCGCAGGTGTTAGAATCCCGGTAATCCCGTGTCCCTCCAGCCGCCACTCAAAGTGTTCACCGTGGAGGACGCCAACCGGCTCCTGCCGGCCGTCCGCGCGCGATTGATTGAACTGCGGGCCACCCACCGTGAGATCCTCGCGCTGGAAACGAAGGTGGACATCGAGGAAATGACCGGCGGCGGGGGCACGCCTTCGGCCCACACCGTGGCCCGGATGGAGGAGATCAACGAGACCATCCACGTGCGGATCGAGACCTACCGCGAGCAGGTCGAGGAATTCGCCACGCTGGGATGTGAACTCAAGGACCTGGAGCAGGGCCTTGTGGACTTCTACGCCCGGCTGAACGGCCAACTGGTCTACCTCTGCTGGCGCGAGGGTGAGGACGAGATCCGGTTCTGGCACCCGCTTGAGGGCGGGTTCGGCGCGAGAGAGGCCTTGTAGCCTACAAGTCCTTCCAATAAATCATCGCATCCTCGCCGTTGGCGTAGTAGCGGGTGCGGGCGCCCTCCGCACGGAATCCCGCGGCCTCGTAGAGCGCCCGGGCCCCGGCATTGGCCCGCCGCACCTCCAGCGTCGCGCGCCGGCATCCCCGGACGACCGAAGCCGCCAACAGGCCGTCCAGCAGGCGGCGGCCCCAGCCCCGGCGGCGATGGCCGGCGGCGACCGCGAGGTTCAGGAGGTGATACTCACCGGACACCACCCAGCCGCCTCCATACCCCGCCACGGTCCCGCCCTCCCGGAGCACCAGCCACAGGCTCTGGGGGGCGAGCAATTCGTGCTCGAACGCCGCCCGGCTCCACGGGTCGAGCCCCGCAAAGGCCTGGGCCTCGATGGCCAGAATGCCCTCCAGATCCGCGTGGGCCAGGGCGGCCGTCTCCATCAGCGGCCCCGGGCCCGGCGGAGTTCCTCCGCCTGCGGGCGCCGCAGGTACAGCGGCACCAGCCGGTCGGGGTCATCGCGGCGGCCGGCCAGGATCCGCATCGCGCCCAACGCCGCCACGGCGGCCGCCGACGGGACCTCCGTCATGCGGCGCGCATCCGCCGGCACCCGGGACGCGGCCACCGCGGCCTCCAGGATCCAGGGGCCGCCCGCGGGCCGCGGTCCCGTGGGTCCGGACCGGAACCGCGCCGCGTACACCTGGCCCCGTCCCGCATCCCGGGTGGCGAGGATCTCCCGGAAATCCAGGTTCTCCGCTTCCAGGGCCATCGCCGCCAGCGTCGGAACGCCCGCCAGCGGAAGACTCCCGAAGACCGCCAGGACCTTGGCCGCCGCCAGCCCCACCCGCAACCCGGTGAAGGAGCCGGGCCCGATCGAAACCGCCACCCCGTCGAGGTCCCGCAGCCCGACGCGCGCGGCGCGGAGGACGGCCTCCAGCAGGCCGTGCACGGTTTCCGCATGCCGGCCCGCCTCGGGGGCCGCCACGCGCATGGTGAGACGCCCCCTGACGAGCGCCACCGCTGCCGACGGCGGGCGATCCGCGAGCGCCAGGAGGGCGACGCCGCACGCCGGCCCGGACGTCTCCAAGGCCAGGATCCGGATCATCCGCGGATCGTCACGCGCCGGCGGGTGGGCCCCAGCCGGTTGATGCGGACCCGAATCGCGTTCGGGGGCGCAAACGTCCGGTCGCGTTCCGGCCATTCCACGAACACCACCCGGCGGCCGTCCAGGTATTCCTCCAGTCCTCGGTCGGCCGCCGGGACCGCCAACCGGTAGAAGTCCAGGTGGGCCACCGGCACCCGGCCCCGGTACTCGTGGGCGAGGGTGAAGGTGGGCGAGAGGACCGGGGCCCGCACGCCCAGGGCCCGGCAGGCGCCGCGGACGAACGCGGTCTTGCCGGCGCCCAGCGGACCCGACAGCAGGACGCACGCGCCCGGAGCCAGCGTCCGGCCGAGCCGCGCCCCCGCCGCCGCGGTCGCACGGACCGTCCGCGTGACGACCGTGCGCGCCGGGCGGGCGCTACCGTTCAATGCCGAAGCGTTCGCGCACGAGTGACCGGACCGCCTGGCCGGTGGGCAGGGTCAGCGCCTCCTGCGCCACGGCCTTGGCCTCCAGGTACCGCGTGGAGCGGATCAGCTTCTTGGTCTCGGTGAGGGAGACCGGCGACACGCTGAAGGCGTCCAGACCCAGTCCCATCAGGAGCACCCCGACCAGCGGGTCGGTGGCGATCTCCCCGCACACGGTCACCCGGATCTTCTCCGCGTGCGCCGCCTCGATCACGTTGCGGATCAGCCGCAGGATTGCGGGATGCATCGGCTCGTAGAGGTAGTTGGTGCTCTGGTTCCCCCGGTCCACCGCGATGGTGTACTGGATGAGGTCGTTGGACCCGATCGAGAAGAACGCCGCCTCCCGGGCCAGCAGGTCGGCAACGAGCGCCGCCGAGGGCGTTTCAATCATCGCGCCCACGGGAATCGCATCCTTGAACCGGACGCGCTCGGACTTGAGTTCCGACTTGGCCTCCTCCACGCACCGGACGGCCTGCCGGAACTCCTCGACGGAGGTGATGAGGGGGAACATCAGCTCGACGGTTCCGTGCATGCTGGCCCGCAGGATCGCCCGCAGCTGGGTCCGGAAGACCTCGCGGTTGGCCAGGCACATGCGGATCCCGCGCAGACCCAGGAACGGGTTCATTTCCCGCGACTCGCCCGCCGAGCGCAGGAATTTGTCCCCGCCCAGGTCGAGCGTCCGGATGACCACGGGTCGCGGCGCCATCTCCTTGACCACCTCGCGGTACCACCGGTACTGCTCCTCCTCGGTCGGCATGGTATCACGGTTCAGGAACAGGAACTCGGTCCGGTACAATCCGACCCCCTCGGCGCCCCCGTTGCGGGCGGCCTGGGCCTCGATGGGCATCTCCAGGTTGGCCATGAGCGCCACCGCGCGGCCATCGGGGGTGGCCGCGGGCAGTCGGGTCATCTGGCGCAGGTCCTTGCGCCGCTGGTCCGCCACGCGCTGGAGGCGGGTGTAGTGCGCCAGGGTTGCCGCATCGGGGTCCAGGATCAGCACACCGCCGATCCCGTCCAGGATGACCGTGGTCTCCCCGATGCCGACGTCACGCAGTTCCGTGACCGCCACCAACGCGGGCAGTTCCAGGGCCTGCGCGATGATCGCCGTGTGGGAGGTCCGGGACCCCGCGATCGTGGCAAATCCCACCACCTTGTCGCGGGGGATGTCGGCCGTCTCCGAGGGCGAGAGGTCGTCGGCCAGGATGATGACGCGGTCCTTGAGGGCCTTCAACTCGCGCCGCTCCTCGCCCGTCAGGTGCTTGAGCACCTGCCAGCCCACGTCCTCGATGTCGCTG
>JAHFSL010000490.1 GCA_023265785.1 Candidatus Coatesiibacteriota bacterium
AAAATATTGGTGGCAATACCTGGCATGTCGTGCGCCGGAACGGGCTGACGGGCCTGCCGGCATCGGGCTGGCCCCGGGATGAGACCTGTGGCACCAACCTGTGGGGGATTGCCGTGGACCCGTCGGGGAATGTCATCGCTGTCGGAACGGGATGCGGCGGGCCGGATTCTGCGAGCGGCCCAAACTCCTGGGCGGTCCGCAAGTACGATCCTGCGGGCAATACGCTCTGGGAGCGGTCGTTCGAGGGGACCACCCTCACGAGCAATAACGGGTCGGATGCCACGCCCGGGGCGCGGGCCGTGACGACCGATGCCGCCGGGAATATCTATGTGTCCGGCATGTTGCTCGTGCCGGCGTGCTCGGGCAATATCAATGCCGGTCAGGAAGGGCACCTCTTTAAGTTTGACCCCGCCGGGAACCGGATGATCCGCCTGCCAATGCCGGTCGGTTCGTTCTGCCCGGGCGAGGCCTGGGAGGCGGTCGCAGTGGATGGCGTCGGCGACATCGCGCTCGCGGGCCGGTCCGAGATTTCAAGCGGCAATTCCGGCAGTGAAGGCGCGGCCGTCAGCCGGTACGAGCAGATCACCGGCTGTGCGGAGGCGGTTCTCAAGCCGACGATCATCCAGGTCCGGAACAATATCGTCCGGCGCGACAAGGGCGAGGCAGCCTACATCACGGTGCTGGGCGATGGCGTCGAAGGCGTCGTGGACTTGTATGTCGTGGGCGTGTCCGGCCGGGTCATCGGGAAATTGGCAGATCAGTTGACCATCCCGGCGACGGGCATCGGGGAGCTCCGGTTTGACGGAACGCTGGAGGGCAAGTCCCTCATGAACGGCACCTACTGGATCGTCGCCAAGAGCAAGATCGGGTCCGGGCGGGCGCCGGTCGTCCTGCTCGGCCGAACGCAGTGAGCGGCGCCTGATGCGCGCGGACCTCCTGGTCGTGGCGTTGGTGGCCGGAGCCATTTCGGCCCGCGCGAGCACCGGTGAGAATTATCTCGGCTCCGACCTGGCGCGCCTTTCCTTGAGCGCCCGGGAAGCGGGCGCGGGATCGCTCTACGGAAGTTATGACATCTACAAGGTCTTTTCCAATCCTGCCCTGCTGGCCAACCAGCCCCGGACCTGGGAGTTTGGCGCGGGGGACGCGCTCCAATTCGGCGGCGAACAGAATGTCTGGTCGCTCGCCGGCGGCTGGGGCGGCAAGGGCACCGATGTCGGGACCTTCGGCGCCGGCCTCCTGCTTTCGGGGCTTAATCTGGCGGAAATCAAGGGAACGGATCTGAACGGCATGTATACCGGTGAGAACATTTCACCGGCGATCTATCACCTCGGGTTGGCCGGACTCTACCAGTGGCAATTCGTCAGTTTCGGCGGGGGATTCCACCTGCTCCTCCCGGCCGGGTACCCTTCGGGTGACAAGAGTCCCGCGGAAGGCTATGCCTGGGATCTTGGGACGACGGTCTCGCTGGGGAAACTCGACCTGGGATTCGTGTATCACATCTATGACGATACCTACACGCCTGGCGAGATCAGCTTTGGATTCGCCTTCAAGGGAACAAATTGGTTCCGCAGTGCCGGGCTGGACCTCAATATTCCCTTCGCCCCTTCCACGGATACGAGTTCCTCCTCCGGGAGCACGGCGCCGACTACGACCACGGCGGCGGCGCTCAAGGGGTCGCCCACGACCATCGGTGGCGGGTTGACCTTTGCCCCGCACCCGTTGTTCCTGCTCCGCCTCGGCCTCGTGACTCCGGCGTCGTCGGAATACGGACAGACATTGCGCGCCGGATTTTCGGTGCCGTGGCGCGACTGGACGCTCGACTATGCGCTGGGTCTGGCCATTAGCGGTGATGCCGGTGCCCAGCACACGCTGGGCGTGGGCTGGACCTTCGGTGCCGACCGCAAGCCCGCGGAGGGCCCGAAGTTCTTCATGAAGCAGGAGGAGCGGACGCTGGCCGTCGCCACCTTTGATGCGCAAAACGTCTCGGCGGGCGATGCCGCCGTGATTTCCGACATGATCCGCAACCAGTTGATCAAGGAAGGCGCGTTCAACATCATCGAGAAGGCGAACATGGACAAGATCCTGGGCGAGCAGGCGTTCCAGCAGACCGGCTGTACGACCCAGGAATGCGCGGTGAAACTCGGCAAGGTCCTGAACGTCAAGTTCCTCGTCGTGGGTTCCTTCGGCAAGGCGCTCGAACAGTACGTGGTTTCGATGCGGGTGATTGACGTGGAGACCGCCAAGGCCGTGTATTCCGACGAGACCTACGGCAAAAACCTCCCCGAGGTTCGCGAGGGCATCACCAAGATCGCGGCCAGTCTGACCGAGGCGGTCAAGAAGGCGAAATAATGTCCGGTGGGCGGTTGCGTCTGCCCGCCGCATTTCATATAGTAGCCGGGTTGTGAAACCATTGATGGCCATCATCGGATTGCTCGCCGCGCTCACGGCGGCACCGGCGCGTGCGGCGCTGGTTGCGGTCCTGCATATCTCGCCCCCGGGTCCGCTGGTGCAAGGCCAGATCGTGACCATCACCTACACGATCTCGAACACCGGCAGTGTAGCCGTCGGCGTGACGATTCCCCTGTCCGGAAGCGGGTCGAACGCGCCCGCGTCACCGGCCGTCCTGCCGGCCGGGGCCATGGCGATTGGGACGTTTACCAATA
>JAHFSL010000491.1 GCA_023265785.1 Candidatus Coatesiibacteriota bacterium
GCCGAGGGCCAGCCCCACCCCGAGCGACGAATTCACCGCAGTGAGATCAGCGCCACGCCGAGCGGGGTGTTCAGTGGAACGCGGGAATCAGGCGGGCGGGGGGCCGAGGCGGCGCTTGCCGGACTTCAAGTCGGCGAGGAGTGCGGCGTATTCCGCCCGGTCCACGGGAAGCGTGACGGCCTTGTCCGTGAAGGACGAAAGGACGATGGCATTGGCCAGTTCGAGCGACATCAGCGCGTCGCGGCCCGTCACGCGGGGTGGCCGGCCCTCGCGGATGGCGGCCGCGAGGTCCTTGTACACATCAGCATGACCCCCGCCTCCGCCCGCGGGCACCTCGACCTTTTCCCAGTTGGCCTTGGGTCCGTCCCACATGCCCGGCGCGTTGCGCATGTGCTCGAGCACCGCGGGCTCAAAGGTGCACCGGTGCAGGTCGTCGCCCACCCGTTCCAGTGCGCCCCGGTCCCCGACCACCTGGATCCGGCCCTTGACGCCCGCCTCCACCGTGCTGACGGTGAGGTACCCCGGCGCGCCCTCCGGGTACTCGAACATGGCCTGCGCGGAGTCCTCGCACTCCATCGGATGAAACCGCGTCCGCACCCAGCCCCAGACCTTCTTCGGCGGGCCGGCCAGGTGACAGAGCAGATCCAGGGTGTGCGGTGCCTGGTTCATGAGCACCCCGCCGCCCTCTCCCGCCCAGGATCCCCGCCAGGAGGCGGACTTGTAGTAGGCATCGGTGCGGTACCAGGGCTCCAGGCACAGGACCCGCATCAACCGGCCGATGACACCCTGCCCGATCAGGGCCTTCATGTGCTCGACCACCGCCGCGTACCGCATCTGGAAGTTGACCGCCAGGATCCGCTTCGCGGCATCGGCGGCGGCAATCATCCGGTCGGCCTCGGCCACACTCACTGCCAGGGGCTTCTCGGTCAGGACATGCGCGCCCGCCGCGAAGGCGTCCAACGCGAGCGCCGGGTGGAGCGGGTGGGGCGTCGTGATCACCGCGACATCGGGTTTCACCGTCGCCAGCATGGACTTGTGGTCGGCGAAGAACGGACAGCCCGCCTCCTGGGCCCGCTTGGTCCCGGTGGCCGGGGCGATGTCGGCCATCCCAACGATGGTCCCGACGCCGGCCGTATTGAGGGCCTTGATGTGCGACTCGGCGATGCCCGCCGAGGCCCCGATGATCGCGAATTTCAGGTTACCCGCCATGCCGCGATTCTACTCCCCCTGGACCAGCCGGTCCACCGTGGCGACCACTCCGGGGCTTCCCGTCGCGCCCCGGGGCACGGAAGCGAGGCTCCACTGCACGGCGTGCTCCTGTATGCTCCCGGTCCCGGTCAGCGTCATGAGCGGCGCCAGCAGTTCGAGTTCCATGTACCGCATCGCCGGCTTGCCCCCGCCGTCGGCGTTGTAGACCTCGACCGGGCAGCCGTACCCGGTCGCCCCATCCGGATAGTTCAGGGAGGGCCCGGTCGGGTGCGGCGCCCGCTGGACGAAGGCTTCGCCGCCCCGGACGGTAACGAGGGCCGAGAGGGGTGCGTCCACCCCGACCTTGAACCACTTGGCGGCGTCCGGCCGCACCGCCACCATCCGCCGGCCGGCCGCGGCCACCGCCCCGGCCGGCATACCCCAGCCAAAGTCATGGAACCGGCCGCGATAGCCGCTCGCCGGGCTGACCGGCAGGAACACCGCGGTGGCCCCGACGACCTGCGTCACCGACCAGAGCCCCGCCACCACCGGCCCGCCGGACATCTTTTCCGCCCGCTGGGTGATGACAAACGCCCCGGTCGCGGTGAACGAGTACACGCGGGTGATGCGGATGCCGGTGGCGGCCGAGACGCGCCCGGTCACGCGCAGGCCGCCGGGGATCATGCCCGCGACGCCCTCCGCCTCCCAGGTGTCGTCCGGCGGCCATTCACGTCCCACCAGCCCGCCGGGCCACTGGAGTTGCGGGGCGAGCCAGGTCTTGTCGCCGCCCCAGTTCCGCCACTCCGCCGGTGGCGTCGTGCGCGCATCGGAAACCCACAGCCAATTGGCCCCGCCGACCGCGGCGTACCGCACGACCCGCATCAGCGCGGGCACCACGACTGCCTCGGTCCGGCCGTCCGAGAGCCGGTACCCCTCGAAGCCCAGGTAGGTGGTGGCGCTCACGGTGACCGCGGCAGCGGCCGGCCCCCCCGCCAGCGCCAGGCCCAGTGCCGCGATGAGCGGCTTCATATAAAGAGCCTCGCGTGCCAGGTGCCGAACCCGGCGCGCCGGTAGAACCGGAGCGCGTCATCCAGGGCCTTCGAGCCCGTGTAGACCTGAAACCGGGCGATGCCCGCCGCGCGGCCGTTGGCCAGCAGGCGATCGAGGAGGGCGGTCCCGATGCCCCGCCGCTGGAATTCCGGCCGGACATACACGCCCTCCACCTCCATGTAGGTCTCCCCATCCGGCATAATGCAGACCTCCGCCGCTTTCCGGACCTCGCCCCGGGCGAACCCGACCACCGCGCCGTCCACCTCGGCAACCAGGAAAAAATCCGTCGGCCACTTCGCGATCTGATCGCGTCGATCCGGCACCTCGCCCCAGAGCGACCCGGCGCACACCTCGCCGATCCGGTGCACCGCCCCCAGGTCCGCCGGCAGGTACTCCCGGACCCGAATCCTGGGCGCGCTCACCGT
>JAHFSL010000492.1 GCA_023265785.1 Candidatus Coatesiibacteriota bacterium
GACTGACCGCGCTTCCCGATGAGCCGGGCGGGTTGCCCGCCGAACCGGCGATCGTGGCGACCGGCGGCACAAGCGCCCCGCTGGACCTCATCGAGCATGCCGAGGAGCTGGACCAGGATCAGGTGCTGGCCATGCTGGTGGAGGAGCCGTCGTGAGGCGCTACCGGCTCTGGCATCTCGGGCTGGCGCTCATCGTGGGTGCGGCGGGCGGCGCCGCCTTCGGCCTGCATCGCGGCCGCTGGGAGGCCCACCGCTACATGGCCGCGGGCGGCCCGCCCACGGCGCGGATGGTGGAACGGTTCGGCCGGCGCTTGCACCTCACCGAGGACCAGAAGCAGAAGCTGGCTCCCATCCTGGACCGGGCCAAACAGCGGATGGTCGTCCTGCATGGCGACACGGCCCCCAGGGTCGAGGCGATCCGGCGCGAGTCCGCCGCCGCCATCGAGAGGATCCTGACGCCCGACCAAGTCGCCCCGTTCCGGGCGATGCAGAAGAAATGGGATGACCGGCGCAAGGCGTGGGACGCCCCGGCTCCCGTCCACTGACCGGCCGCCCCACGGGCGGCTGGGATGGCTCCTGGCGGGAACCCTCAGCGCCGGGATGGCGGGGCGGGCTGTCGGCGATTCGCTGACCTGGCCGGACGCGATGCGTGAGGCACACGACCGGAATCCCGCCCTCCTGGCCGCGCGGGCCGACACGGAATCCGCGGCCCGTGGTGTGACCGTGGCCACCGCCGGCTTCTGGCCCAGCCTCGCGGCGCAGGCCGGCCTGGACCGGTCCGGCTCCTCCCGGCTGGATGACGCCTGGCATCCGGTCGGCCGGTCCGCGCTGGCCACCCAATCCTCCTTCGGCGGATTGGCTTCCTGGACCGTGTTCGCCGGAGGGGAAACCCGAGCCGCCCGCACCCGGGCGTTGGCCGCGCTGGCCGGCCGCCGCGCCGCCGAACGCACGGCCAGCCAGTCCCTGCGGGCCCAGCTCCGGAAGGCCTTTGACCGGCTCCTCTTCGCCCAGCGCAACCTGGACCTGCTCGCGTCCATCAAGGACCGCCTGCACCGCGACACGCGGTACCTGGAAATCCAGTTCACGGCCGGGCGCGAGGCCCGGTGGACCTTCCTCAAGGCCCAGGCCACCGAAGCCGCGGTGGACTGGCAGGTGGGCCAGGCCCGCACGGACCTGGAAGGCACGCGGGACGAGCTGGCCCGCCTGCTCGGGCGCGATCCCGACGGCGCCACCCCCCTGACGGCCAGCGGCGAGCTGGATCGCCCCGCGCCCCCCGCGGCCGTGCGCCCCCTGTACGCCATCATGGAACAGCGACACCCCGGCCTGGCCGCCCAGGCCGCCGCTGTGGCCGGGAATGAGGCGGCGCTCACCGCCGCGCAGGCCAGCCGGTGGCCCCAGGTCGGTCTGCATGCCGGGCAGACCTGGTCCGACGGGGGATCGTGGCCGCCCGAGGCCGTCTCCCGCCACGCGGGCGTCTCGGTCTCGCTCCCGCTGTTCTCGGGCGGGGCCGATGAGGCCGGCATCGCCCGGGCCCGACGGGACTTGGAGGCCGCCGAGCGGACGGGCGAGAATGTGCGCGCGACCCTGCGCTCCGCCCTGTTTTCCGCATGGGCGGCGGCGCGCTCTGCCTGGGAGCACCTCCCGGCCCTCGCCCTCGACCTGGAGTCCTCGGTGGAGCGGTTCAAGACGGTCCAGGCCCTCTACGAGTCCGGCAAGGCGGCGTACCTCGATTTCGAGCAGGCCGAGGCCGCCCTCACCTCGGCGCAACAGCGTCAGTTGTCCGGCCGGCTTGAGCTCGCCACGGCGTCCGCCGAGTTCGACCGGGCGCTGGGGCTGACGCTGGACGATGCCGCGGGGGACGTCCCGTGACCCGGGCCGCCCGCCTCGCCGCGACCGCCCTGCTGGCCGCCGGCTGTGGCCGCCACGGGGGCCGCGGGGATGTCCGGTACGCCCGCGCCGTGCGGGGGACGGTCAAGGTGACCGTGCAGGCCACCGCCAATGTCCAGCCCCTCAACAAGGTCGAGATCCTGCCCCCCGTCGCCGGCCGGATGGACCGGATCCTGGCCGCGGAGGGCGCGTATGTCACGAAGGGCCAGGTACTGGCCTGGATGAGTTCCTCGGAACGGGCCGTCCTGTTGGACAATGCCCGGTCCAAGGGTGACGCGGAAGTCCGGTACTGGGAGGAGGCCTACGCCCCCACGCCCATCATCGCGCCCGTGGAGGGGCTCATCATCACGCGCGAGGTGGTGGCCGGGCAGACCGTGAGCCAGGCCACCGTGCTCTACCAGCTTTCCGACCAGCTGATCGTGCAGGCGGCGGTGGATGAGACCGACCTGGGCAAGATCCGGATGGACCAAAAGGCGGATATCACCGTGGATGCCTATCCCGACCAGTCCTTCCCCGCGACCGTCACGCTGATCAGCCACCAGTCGGTCAAGGTGAACAATGTCGTGACCTACTATGTCCAGCTCGAGCCCCGGAAGGTGCCCGGCGTGCTCCGGGCGGGCATGACGGCCAATGTGGACTTCATCCTGGAGGAGCGCGACGGCGCCCTGACCCTGCCGGCCTGGGCCGTCAAGGGCGCCGAACAGTCCACCGTGACCCTCAAGGTCATCCCCGGCGGGGGGCCGCCCGCGGCCGCCCGGTCGGCGGGGGCGCCGG
>JAHFSL010000088.1 GCA_023265785.1 Candidatus Coatesiibacteriota bacterium
TGGGAGCCGTGACACCCGACGCGTACCGGTTGGCCCGGCTCGGCGCCTGCGCCGAGGCCTTTGGCTGGGCGGACCAGCACCTGCAGGCTGACGCCCACGTGCTGGTGTACGGCACCATCCGGGCCTTCCCGCTTGCCCGCCGCGTCACCCTGACCACCGAGCTGGAGCCGCTGGCGCCGCTGGCGCTGGCCGCCGCGGCCCGGAATGACGGCCACCTGGCCCGGAAGATGCGGGCGGCGGGATTCACCCACCTGCTCTACGACCGCGGGGGTGCCCTGGCGTGGGCGGAACCCATGGCGACCCTGGTGCCCGGTCGCGTCGCCCTGGCGCGCTGGGCGCGGTATTGGCGCGGTCACGCCCGGCTCATTCATGTCACGCCCCGTCAGGATTCCCGCCCGGGCCCGCTGGCGCTGTACGCCCTGGACCGCCGGGCCGGCCCGCAGGAGCGGCGCGTCCTCCCCGGGGAGGAGCCCTGGTTGGTGGCGCCGCCCCGGTAACCCCCGGGCGGGCGGGGGGGGGAACTTCCGGCCTCCCGGGACGTCAGGTTCTCCAGCAGGGGGGACACCCCCCAAGGAGGACAGACACCGATGGGCAAGCGAGTTGGCGTGGGCGTGATGGTGATGGGTCTGCTGGCGGCGGCGGCCAGCCGGGGGGATGCCCCGCCGGAGGGTGCCCTGCGGCTGGTGGACCGGGTGGACCGGGTGACTCTGTATGCGACGGGGGCGCAGGTCACCCGGAAGGGGAAGATGAAGCTCGGCGAGGGCCGGTGGGTCGTCACGATCCCCGACCTGCCGACGACCGCGGATCCCGCCTCGATGCGGGTCGTCTTGTCCGGCCCGCCCGGGTCGCTGATGCACAATGTCCAGGTCCGGACCGTCCTTGGGGCCCAGGAGGCCGAGAAGCGCACCCGGGTCCAGCGCCGCCGCATCCGGGAGCTGGAGGACCGCCGGTCGGTCGTGCAGGACCGGATCACGGCCCGCAACTACGAACTGGAACTGATCCGCGCGAAGGGCGGGAATCGTAAGGGCGGTGACGGGGCCAAGCCCGGCGATTGGAAGGACCTCACGGACGGCGCCGAGCACCTGGGGGAACGCCTCCACGAGCTCCTGGCCGAGAACCGCAATGACGAACTGTCCATCCGGGGGCTGAACGAGGAGATCGCGGGGCTGAACCGTGAGATCGCCCTCTCTGGGTCGCTCCAGCGGGACACGACGGCGCTGGACATCGAGCTCACGACCGCCGCCGCGGGTGAAGTCACCTTCTCGGCGTCCTATGTGGTGCGGGAGGCCTCCTGGTCATGCTCGTACGATTTGGCCCTGAACACGACGGGAGCCGCCCCGACCCTCGACCTCACCCTGGTGGGGCAGGTGATCCAGCGGACGGGTGAGGACTGGACGGATGCGCGGCTGACCGTGTCCACGGAGCGGCCCGCGTTCCTGTCGGTTCCGGTCCCGGCGCGCGAGGACTACCGGGTGACCTACCGGACCCGGAAGGCCTACAACATGCCAATGGCCGCCGACGGCATGTCGGTGGCCGCTCCCCGGGCCATGGCCGAACCGGAGGAGGCGGTAATCCCGTTCGAGGGGGCGCACGCCGAGACCGGCGCCTACGCGACCCGGTTCAAGGTGGCGCATGCGGCCACCATCAAGTCGGGTTCCGCCTCCCAGCGGGTGGCACTCCTCTCGCAGTCCCTGCCGTGTGCCGCCGGGGTGGTGATCGTGCCCGCGGCCTCGACGATCGCGTTCCTGGAGGCCAGCACCATGTACAAGGGCGACCAGCCGCTGATCCCGGGTGCGGCGCAGTTGTACCGCGACGGCGAGTATGTGGGTGCCGGGGCGGTGGGCGCGGTGATGCCGGGTGAGGAACTCCGGGTCAACTTCGGCACGGACCCGGCGGTGCGCATCGCCCGCAAGAACCTGTCCCCGGCCAAGGTGGAACGGGGATTCTGGGGGAACGCCGAGACCCGGCGGTACCGGTTCGAGACGACCCTCAAGTCCGGCCACGGCGCACCGTGGACCGTGGAAGTCCGGGAGCAGATGCCGCAGTCCGATGACCCGGAGATCCGTATCGTGGCGGGCGAGCTCTCGGCGGGACTACTGGTGGATGACCCGGAGAAGCCCGGGCTCAAGCGCTGGAAGCTGGACCTGGAATCGGGCAAGAGCCGCAAGCTGGTGTTCGAGTACACGGTGCGGGCGCCCAAGGGCCGGCCAGTCGCCAACATCGGCTGACCCACGCCTGCCACCATTCCGGACGCCGCGCTCCATCCAGGGGCGCGGCGTTCGTGCGTTCATGGCATGATGCTGGGAACAGGCGGCGCACGGGCGCAGGGAGGAACCATGAATCGGCGGTGGGCGGTGGGTGGGGTGCTGGTGGCGATGGCACTCGCGGTGGGAACGGGACGGTTGTGGGCCGGGGAAGAGAAGAAGACGGAGGCCAAGGGGTCCATTGCCGTCGGGACGCTCACGGGTGACGCTCTGCTGGCGAAGGCGACGGTGAGCCTCCAGCGGGCCGTGGCAATGGCCCTGAAGGCCGCGCCGGGCCGGGTCTGGAAGGCCGAGCTGGAAGCCGAGGACGGGTTCCTGATCTACACGGTGCAGATTGCCGTCCCCGGCGGCGCTTGGAAGGAAGTGAACATTGACGCGGGCACCGGCAAGGTGCTGGCCGTCGAGAAGGGTGATGTCGAGGAGTTCGGCAAGCCGGAGGGCGCCGGGGGCGGCAAGGACGGCGACAAGGACTGAACCCGTGACGGGAGCCGCGATGAAGGGGATGGCCCTCCGCGGCCTCGTCCTGATCGGCACCTACACCGGCGAGGCCGGCCCGGCGGGGATGTCACGGGGGCTGTATGCCGCGGATTGGGATGGCGCCGTGGGTGGGCTGGGCCCACCCCGGCTGGTGGCGGAACTGGAGCATCCCAGTTTCATCGCCCTGCACCCCACGCGACCGCTGGCCTATGTGGCCAGCGAGACCGGCCGTTTCCGGGGGGTGGACTCCGGAGCGGTGGCCGTGGTGCGGTTGGACGGAACCCATTTCACCCTTGCGTCCCAGCACGCCTCGCACGGGACCTCCCCGTGCCACCTGGCCGTGGATCCCCGGGGGGAGTTCCTCGTGGTCTCCAATTACGGGTCGGGGACGGCGGCCGTGTACCGCTTGCGCGCGGGCCTGCCGACGGGCGAGGCGACCGTGCTTCGGCTGGAGGGGCATGGCCCCAAGGCCGACCGGCAGGAGGGGCCGCATGCCCACTCGGCTGTTTTTGATCCCACCCGGGACCGATTCTATGTCCAGGACCTGGGGACCGACCGGCTCTGGGGATATGCCCTTGACCGCCACCACGGCACCGTGGCGCCGCTCGTCCCGCCGTTCACCACGCTGGCGCCCGGCGCGGGTCCGCGGCACATGGTGTTCCACCCGCACGGGCCCTGGGCGTACGTCATCAATGAACTGGACAATACGGTGACGGCGTTGGCCTGGACCCGGACCTCCGGGGCCCTGACTCCGTTCCAGACGGTCGGAACCCTGCCCGCCGGTCGAACCGAAACGGCGCCGAGCTGGCCGGCCGACATCCATGTCACGGCCGACGGCGCCTTCCTCTACGGCTCCAACCGCGGCCACGACAGCCTGGTGGTCTACCGGATCGGGGCGACCGATGGCCGGCTGGAGCCCGTGCAGGACGCCCCCAGTGGCGGCGGCCATCCCCGGAACTTCGCGCTTGCGCCCGACGGCGGCTGGCTGTTGTGCGCGAATCGGGACGCGGATAATGTCGTGGTCTTCCGCCGGGATCCGGCCACCGGACGGCTGACGTCCACCTCGGCGACGCCGGCGCCCCACCCGGTCTGCGTGGTCTTCGTCCCGGCGAAGTAGCCCGGTCGGGGAACTGGCCGGCCGGTCACAGGGTTCCATCCAGACGCCATGAAGGGCATGGAATTGGGCTTGTACACCTTTGCCGACCTCACTCCGGACCCGGCGACGGGCGTCAGCATCAGCGCGACGGAGCGGCTGGCGGAAGTGGTGGAGGAGGCCGTGCTGGCTGACCAACTGGGCCTCGACATCTTCGGCGTGGGCGAGCACCACCGGCCTGACTTCATCCTCTCCGCCCCGGCTGTCGCCTTGGCGGCCATTGCGGCGCGCACCAAGTCCATCCGGCTCACCAGCGCCGTGACGGTCTTGAGTTCGGATGATCCGGTCCGGGTCTTCCAGGATTTCGCCACGCTGGACCTTATCTCCGGGGGACGGGCCGAGATCATGGCGGGCCGGGGCTCATTCATCGAGTCCTTCCCGCTGTTCGGGTTCGACCTGGACGACTATGACGACCTCTTTGCCGAGAAACTGGCCTTGCTCCTGAAGCTCCGGGATGCCGAGCGGATCACCTGGTCGGGCAAGTACCGGCCCGTGCTCAAGAACCTCGGGGTCTACCCGCGGCCGCATCAGGTCTCCATCCCCATCTGGCTGGCGGCGGGCGGGAACCCGGGGTCGGCGGTCCGGGCCGGCACCCTGGGACTGCCGATGGCGCTGGCCATCATCGGCGGGATGCCCGAAAAGTTCGCTCCGTTTGTCCAGCTCTTCCGTGAGGCGGCGGCGGAGGCGGGAAACCCCACGCCCCCCGTGAGCATCAATTCCATCGGCTACCTGGCCGACACCACCCAGCAGGCCGCCGAAGAGTTCTATCCCACCTACCAGCGCGCCATGACCAGGATCGGGCAGGAGCGCGGCTGGCCGCCCATGAGCCGGCCACAATTCGATGCGGTACGCTCCGAGCGGGGGGCCCTCGTGCTGGGCAGTCCGGCCGAGGTGACGGACAAGATCCTCTTTGAGCACTCGCTCTTCGGCCACCAGCGATTCATGATCCAGATGAGCGTGGGCACCCTGCCCCATGCGGCGATGATGCACGCCATCGAGTTGTTCGGAACGAAAGTTGCCCCCGCCGTCCGCAAGGCGACGGCCCATCCGGTATCCTGAACCGTCATCGGTTGAAACCAAGGAGGTCCCCATGAGCGCCACGGTCATCACGGTCAAGAACGACGGGTCCTATTATGTGAAGGGAGATTTCACCCT
This sequence comes from Candidatus Coatesiibacteriota bacterium, assembly GCA_023265785.1. Lineage (GTDB taxonomy): Bacteria > Oederibacteriota > CAKKQC01 > CAKKQC01 > CAKKQC01 > JAHFSL01. The sequence continues at coordinate 5,050 of JAHFSL010000088.1, forward strand.
CGTCACGGAGGGCGGCACGCCCATCGTCAACGAGGATGGCCAGGAGGCGTGGCTCTGCCGGTGCGGCCAGTCATCCACCAAGCCCTTCTGTGACGGCACCCACCGCAAGGTCAAGTTCCAGAGCCGCCTCGACCCTCCAGTTTGAGCCGACCGAGTTCTGGGGGGCTTCCCATTACCATCACGGCGTGCCGATAAAATTGGCGCCGATGCCGGCGGTGGCGTCGGTCAGCCCGTCGGCCAGGTCCTTCCAGGTGCCGCCCAGACAGGTGTTCCCCTCGATCCGGTTGCCGCGCGGCCGGGTCGGATCCTCCCGCCAGTAGCGGGCGAGTTCCGGGTACCGCCGGGTCCAGCGGGGTGATTCCCAGGGAACCTCGGCGAACCGCTGTTTAATCTCCCAGTCGCCTTCGAAGTGCGGCTTCCCCCAGGTAAGGCCGCGCGCGTCCACGTGGATGGCGGGGGTGCAGTCCACGAAGACATTGTTGATGACCGTGTGGTCGCGGCCCCCGCCGATCATGACGGCCCAGCCGGCCCGGACAAAGGTGTTCCCCTCAATCCGGGTCCCACAGGCGCAGTCGTCGAGGTACACGGCCATGACATGGCTCCACCGATCCGCCGTGCTCGCGATCCGCTCGGTCAGGTCATGGAACAGGTTGCCGCGGATGACCGTGCCGCGGTCGGTGGGGTTGCGTCCCATATAGAAGGCGCCGGCGTCACCGGTCTCCCGGCAGACCCGGGAAATGTCATTGGCCTCGATCAGGTGGTCGTTGCCGCCCAGCAGGATGGCGTTGTGCGGCGCGTCATGGATCCGGTTGTGGGTGACCCGGACGCCGACGCCGGTCACCGCGATGCCCGGGTGGTAGACCCGGTCGAGCCGGGAAAAGTCGTGGAGGTCGTTGCCGTCCGCGCGATGACCGCTGGGCGCCAGCGTGCGGCGATCACCGCCGCCGAGCCGGATGGCGTCGTCACCCGTTTCATAGATGGAACAACCCGTGACCGTGTGCCGGAGGCCGCCCTCCACGTCCACCCCCACGGTTCCCAGGTTGCGGACCGTACACCCCGAAACGGTGCAGGCGGTTCCGCCGGTGATCCGGACGCCGGTCCCGCGCCCGTTTTCGAGGGTTAGGCCCTCCAGCCGGAGGTCGTGGGCGCCTTTGATCGAGACCAGCGGGCCGTCCAGCCAGGTCAGCTCGGTAGTCTCCAGCGCGGCATCAGCCGGAGGCCAGAAGTACAGTCGGCCGGCAGACCGGTCCAGCCACCACTCGCCGGGTTCATCGAGCGCCTCCAGCGCGTTCACGATGGTGAACCGGGCTTCCGGCAGGACACCGTACCAGCCCTGGGGCGAGCCGATCGCGGCCTCGCCGTGCGCCCCGTCGAAGGCCACCGCTGGATCCCAGGTGTCGGCCCAGTCAAAGGCCCAGTAGCCATGCAGCCAGAGATCCGGCTGGGCATTCCACGTGCGGACCGTGGCGTCGCGGAACGCGAACCGTTCCACGGGGCGGCCGGTCAGCGTGGCGGTGACGTTGAGCCAGCCGGTGTTCGGGTGCCGGGCGAGTGGCATGATCCGGTCGCCACAGACCAGTTCCGGCCACCCCGGCACCACGGGGAGGCCGAACCCACGCCGGACCATCGGCCCGCAGGCTGACAACCCAAGCGACCGGAGATCGGTCACCCGCACCGCCGGCCGGGCGGCGGCGTCCAACCGGGCCAGGATGGCGGCCTCGCGTACCGTTTCCCAGCCGGTCACACGCACCGCCCCGGTGAGGCGCACGGTGGCACCGACGGCGGCCCGCCAAACGGCCGGGTGCCGCTCCGTGCCGGAGTCCGAAACGGTCAGTTCCAGTGGGCGATCCAGCCGGTAGGTGCCCGCCTCGAGCACGAGGTCCACGGGCCCCATCCGGCGGCCGGTCCGGGCCAGCGCACGCGCGACCTCGAGTCCGTGCGGCGTGGCCGGATCCACCCGCAGTTCCGCCGCATGGCATGGACCGACCGGCCGAACCCCGGCGACCAGCAGGAACAGGAAGGTGTATGCCGGCCGCCGGGTCGTGGTCATCGGGTCAGGTACCCGTCATAGCATGGTGGGCCGGGCGCGGGGACATCGGGCGGGTGGCATAATGGGCGCACCAGCATGGCCTTCCTGCTTTCCTTCTGCCTGGCCGCCACGGTCGGCGTTGCGGCGCCCGCCCCGACGATCAAGGATCAATTGCGCGACGGCTGGAATGCGTTCCGCCTCGAGGAATACCCGCATGCGGCCTATGCGTTTGAGCAAGCCGCGAAGTCCCTGCCGGCCGGCTCGTTGGACCTCCGGCAGGCGGAGTTCGGGCTGGCGACCACGCTGGCCCACCGTGCCCCTGATCCCGACCGGCCCGGCGCGCGCACGCTGTTCCTCAAGGTGGCCGACGGGGCCAGGGACGACCTGGCGGCATGGAGCCTGCTGGCCCTGGCCCGCCTGCTCCATGTGGCGCCGGTGGGCGAGACGATTGACATGGCGGCGGTGCGGGCCGCCTACCAGCAGGTCATCACCTCCTTCCCCGACCACCCGGCCGCCGAGGAGGCGCTGATCTTCCAGCAGTCCACGCTCGTGGCCACGCTGGCACCGGCGGACGCCGTGGCGGCACTGGCGCGGCTCACGGCATTCATCGCCCGCCACCCGCACGCAAAATTCCTGAGCCCCGCGTGGAGCCTGATTGCCGAGTGCGAGAACAGCCTCAAGCATCCGGCGGCACGGCTGGCCGCCGAGATCCGCGCGCTGGACACGCTGGAAGTGGACCCGACCAACCCGTGGATGGACAAGGCCTGGAACTACTGGCGGATTGCGACCATTGCCGAATTTGAAGCCAACGAGCCTTCAACCGCGAAAAAATTCTATTCCCTGCTGGCCCGTGAGTACCCCACCGATCAGCGGTCCTACGGCGCCCAACAGGCGATCCGGCGGCTGGGGGGGCGCTGATGGGGGAGCGCTTGAAAGCGTGGGCTCCCGCGATCGTCATCGGGATCGCGTTCGTGTGGTCCGCCGGATACATCGCCGCCCGCCAGCACCTGGTGGCGCCGGATCGGGGGATCACGATCCGTATCGGCCACTGGCAGTTGGAGACCGGGG
>JAHFSL010000089.1:0-3384 GCA_023265785.1 Candidatus Coatesiibacteriota bacterium
GGAAGACGCCGTGCCGGGCCGCCAGGTCCGCGAGGGGGGCCACCCGCCCGGCCAGGTCCGTCACATGGCCGTCGGCAATGTCACCCGTCAGCGCGACGAGGTCCGGCCGGAGCGCATTGGCCTTCCGGATAATGGCGGCGATCCGGGGCGTGCGGATGGTGCCCCCGGCATGCAGGTCGGAGAGGTGGACAATCCGGCATCCATCGAGGGCGCAGGGCAGGCCGGGACACGGGAGGTCCACGCGTCGCACCCCGGGGAGGCGGCGGGCCTGCCCGTACCCGGTGGCAGCCATCAGGACGCCGAGCCCAAGCACCCAGAGGGCCGCCGCCCGGGCCACCGCGCTCCGCGCCGCCGGATCGTCGAGCCAGACCAGCCCGGACGCCCCCGCCAGCCGGGCTACCCCGTTGGCGGCGAGCAGGAGGAGCCAGGCCGCGTCCCGCACCACGCTGACCGGGACCAGCATCGCCACCAGGCTCATGACGCCCAGCGCCACGATCAGCAGGGACCGGCCCGAGCCCCGCCGCCGGTGGCGGACCATGGCCAGCGGGACCAGCACCGCGGCGCCCGCCAGGAGGACCCAGCCCGCCGCACGCGCCCGGGGGGGCAGGCCCAGCGGTTCCACCAGCCGCCATCCCAGGTACAGGCAGGCGCTCCCCCAGATCGAAAAGACCGAAACAATGAAGGCCGTCGGGGTGCCCCTGCGCCGCATGGGGATTGATTATCCCTGAACGGAACCCCGGCCGGGGCGGTCCGGATTACAATATCCGGCCATGGTGGACCTCGGGGACGACGAACTGCTGGGGGAGCCGCTCGATTCAGCCGAGCGCTTCTTCCCCTGCCCCTGTTGTGGGGCCAGGGTCTCGGTCATCCTGGACCTGTCCGTGGAGGCCCAGACGATGACCGAGGACTGCGAGGTCTGTTGCCGGCCGCTGGAGATCGTCTACGCCGTCGAGGACGGGGCCGTGACGGAATTCAGCGTGACCTCGGCGGCGGAATGATCCGCAACGAGGCGACCGTCCTGCTGGCCTCGCCCCCGGCCAGGGTCTTTGAGCACCTGGCGGACGCCGACAAGCTGAAGGGATGGGTGGGGGGCCTGGTGGAGTCGCGGCTGGCGGAGCCCGGGCCCCTGCGCGCCGGCTCCGCCTACCGCCAGGTCCTCCTGCTCGACGGCAAGCGGGAGACCGTGGAACGCCGCCTCACCGAATACGATCCGCCCACCGTGCTGGCGTTCCGGGTCCGGCTGGCGAACCTGGAGATGGAGGGGCAGTTTGACCTGGAGGAGGAGGGGTCGGGGACGCGCCTGACCTTTGTCCAACAGACCACGCCACACGGGCTGGCGGTGCTGGCCGCTAGCCTGATCGAACGGCGGATCGGCGACAAGATCCGCGCCGACTTGGACGCCTTGAAGCGCGTCCTGGAGCGCCCGGCGGCCTAGCGGGGGGCGACCGGCTCGGGCAGGAGGAGCGGCAGGCCGCCCGCGACCACGGTCACCTCGTACCGGGCCTGCAGCGGCAGGATCTCGCCGTCGGCCACGCAGGTCATGGGCCGGTCCATCTCGATGACGGCCGAGGCGAACCGCGCCGTGTGGACGCCGGGCCGGGCCTGGTGCAGGCCGGGGCCCAGCAGGGCCGCCGTCCACATGCGTTCCTTCCACGGGCCTTTCTCGGCCACCAGCAGGTTGGCGAGTCCATCGTGCTTGGTGGCATCCGGGAACGCCAGAAACGCCCCGCCGATCCGCCGACTGTCGCCCACCGCCGCCGACCAGGCCCGGTACCGGTCCGACCGGCCGTCCGCGGCCACCGTCATGGTGAAGATGCCGTCCACGTTGCGGAGCAGCCGGGCCGCCGCCGTCACCTGGTAGACCGCGCCCTTGACCAGTCGGGGCATCTTGCCCCAGTTCGTCACCTTGTTGCGCAGTTTCGTGGCGTCCTCGCCGACGCCCGCCGAGACCCCCCAGCACGCCGCGGTGGCCACGACGAGCCCGTTGACATCCAGGCGATCGACCGACTCGATCCGCCCTGCCGCCAACCGGCGCAGGAGCGGTCCGGCGTCACCGCGGATCCCGAGATGAAACGCGAAGTCATTGCCGCTCCCGCCGGGCACGACGCCCAGCGCGATCCCGGTCCCCTTGAGCGGCTGGAGGACCTCATGGACGGTGCCGTCACCTCCGGCGGCGATCACCGCGCCGGCGCCATCCCGAATGGCCCGGGTCGCCAGCGCCCCCGCCGTGCCCGCCCCTTCCGTGAATTCGACCCAGAGGAGCCGGGAGCCGAAGGCGCGTTTGGCGTCGGCGACCAGCGCGGTGCGCGCGTGGCCCAGCCGGCCCCCGTGCGCCACCACCGCCACCTTGTCCGTCATGCGCTGAGCCCGAGAAACGATTGCATTGAGACGGCGATCCCGCGAAACGCTCGTTGGAGGCCCGTATCCTCCGTCACAAGCCTTACCTTGAGGTGCTTGGCCAGAGCCATGTACTGGGCATCGTAAGCGGTGATCCGGTGGCTCGCTGCCAGCGACAACGCATCGGCTGGATCGGGATCCTCTTCGGCGCCAGAGAAAGTGGCAAGGGCCTCCTGAAGGATCCGGGTGGCCGGGTCCGGGGCCAGGCCCTTCGTCAGCAGGAATGTCGCGAGGATGTTGGCAAACTCATATCGCCAAAGCCGGGGGACTCGCCAGTCAGGGTCGTGGCTCCGCAAGGAGCGGGCGACTCCGGTTTTATCGCCCTGGATCAGTGCGTAGGCGATTACATTGGCATCAACGACGATCACGCCCGGCCACGGCGAATGGCCTGCGTGAGCCAGCGCTGGGTGAGCGGGAACCGACCCCGGACGGGTGGGGGGAGGGGCGCCGGGGGAGCGGCACTGACGCCCTGCTCCAGGATCACCAGCGCTTCCTTGGCCATCGAGCGCCGGTGCGCCGCCGCCCTGGCCTTCAGCCGCCGGTGCAGATCGTCCGGCAGGCGCTTCAGCAAGAGGCCAGGCATCTCTTAACGATAGCGAAACGCTAGCGTCGATGCAACCGCCCGATTAGGCGGTGGAACGACCGCCGTGGCGGAGCCACGACACCGTGTCATGCAGGGTCTCGTTGGCGTCGCGCGGGGACCATCCCAGTTCCTTGCGCGCCTTGGCGTCATCCAGATACCAGAAGTAGGTCCCCATTTCCGCGCTCGCCCGGTCCACGGGCGGGGTGCGCCCGACCTGCCGGAAGGCGAAGTCCATCACGGCGCCGCCCACCCGCATGGCGGCGGCCGGGGCGGTGAGGACCGGCACGCGGCGGTCGGCCAGCGTGGCGATCCGGTCAAAGAACCGCTTGGCGGTCCAGTTGGCGGCGCCCAGCAGGTACCGATCACCGGGCCGGCCCCGGTCCATCGCGGCCATCAGCCCTGCG
>JAHFSL010000089.1:3394-8111 GCA_023265785.1 Candidatus Coatesiibacteriota bacterium
TGCGGCCGCGTCCCGGGCGTCCACGAAGGAGAGGCCGCCGGGCGGCAGGACCGGCATCTTGCCGTCGAGGAACCGCTGGACATCCAGGGTGGACGAGAGCCGCTCATCGCCGGGCCCCAGCACCAGGCTGGGCTGGACGATGACCAGTTCGGGCCCCGTCGCCCGGCAGGCGTCCCGGGCGGCGCGCTCCTGGTACAGCTTGGAAAGGTAATAGGGCCATTTCGCAATGATCGCCAGTGGCGGCTCGCCGGTCTCGTCGGGAATCCGTTCCCCGTCCTCGGTCACCGCCAGCGTGCCGCTGGAGGAGCAGAGGACAATCCGACGCACACCCGCGGCGTTGGCCGCCTCACACAACCGGCGGGTGCCCTCGACATGGATTTCATACATGCGGTGGCCGTCGTCGGGGTCGCGGGAGACCCGGCCGGCCAGGTGGTAGATATCGGTGACACCCGCGCAGGCGCGGGCCAGGACGGCCGGGTCCGTAATGGTCCCCTCCACCGTGTCGCACCCCGCGGCACCGAGCCAGGCGGGCGGACGGGTGGAGAGCACGCGCGGGGACGCCCCCGCGGCCGCGAGCCGCTCGACCAGGTGGCGGCCGAGGAATCCCGTGCCGCCGGTGACCAGCGTGCGGCTATTCGTCGTCATCGCCCCCGGCCGAGGTCACGGGCTCGCGCGCGGCGGCCTGCCGCCCCTCCACTTCCCACTGGCGCCGCACCGCGTCCACATCAAGTTCAGGCGTGCCGCCGTCCCGCAGGGTTTCCACGCACCGCTGGGTGAACCCGACGATGAGGCGCTCGCCCTCGCCGGTGGAGAGCCCGTCAATCAGCCGGACCAGGAAGTCGTGGTCCAGGAACGGCCCGATCCGTGCCTCGACCTCGCGCTGGCGGGGAATCACGGTGCCGGCCGGCAGGGCGTCCCAGGTCTGGAGGTGGATAGGGAGGATGCCGACCCGGGCGTGCATCGCCAGGAACCCCAGTCCCCGCTGGAACGGCTGGATGCGGCCGGTCCGGGTGCGCGTCCCCTCGGGGAAGATGATGAGACTGCGGCCCTGCTTCATCAGGTCAATCGCCTGCTTGTAGGACTTGCGGGGGGAGCCCTGCCGGTCCAGCGGCATGATGCTGGTGAAGTTCCGGAAGAAGAACCGCTTGATCTCGTTGTCGAAGAAGTAGTCCGCCGCGGCCAGCGTCACGAGCTGGGGGCCCGCCTCCTCCAGCGCCATCTTGATCAACCCCATGTCGAGGTGGGAGGAGTGGTTCGCCGCCACGATGAAGTTCCGGTCACGGGGGATGTACGATCGGCCCCGGTAGGTGGGCTTGAAGTAGGAGGTGAAGGCGAGCGTCTGGCCGGCGTTCAGCAGTTCGCTTCCCAGGTGGCACAGTTCCAGGGGCAGTTCGAGGTTGGCCTCCACGCGCGTCGCCTCCCCGGCCCCTGCCCGGTCGGCGCCCTTGGCCTCGGCGTGGAGGCGGGTGAGCAGCGCCACCACCTCGCGCCGCTTCACCTTCTTGGTGGGGGTGCGCGGCAGGTCGTCCTCGATCACTTCGAGGATCCGGACCCGCTTATGGACGGGCTGGTCGGCGGAGACCTTCTCAAAATGGGCCCGGACCGCGGCCTCGCGCTCCTCCCGCGTGGCGCCCGCGGCCTCGGCCGGGACCGCGACGCAGGCGACCCGCTCGGTGCCGCCGTCCGGCAGGCCGACCACGCACAGCTCCTTCAGGACCTCGTTGCTGGCATAGGCCTCCTCAAGTTCGTCGGGGTACACATTCTTGCCGTTGAGCCCGATGATGACGTCCTTGGCCCGGCCGACGATGAAGAGGTGGCCTTGGGCATCCAGCCGGCCCAAGTCGCCGGTATGGAGCCAGCCGTCGTGCAGGACCGCCGCGGTGGCCTCCGGGTTGTTGTAGTAGCCCGCCATGATGTTGGGGCCGCGCGCGACGACCTCGCCGACGCCCCGGCGGTCGGGGTTGACCAGCTTGAGTTCGACGCCCGGCAGGGGCTGGCCGACACTGCCCAGCGGGGGCAGGGTGCCGGGGCGGCACACCGTGAGGACGGGCGAGGACTCCGACAGCCCGTACCCTTCCAGCAGTTCGAAGCCCAAGCCCCGGAAGGTCTTGGCCACGTCCATCGGCAGGGCGGCCCCGCCGCTGATGAGGTACCGGATCCGGCCGCCGAACGCTTCGTGGACCGGCCAGAAGATGGCGGTGCCGATATCCACCCCCGTTTCCTCGCGCCAGTGGTAGGTGGCGTCCACCACGGCTTCAAAGACCCGCTTGGCCATGCCGGTCCGCTCGGTCAGTTTTTTTTCGATTCCCTTTTTCAGCATCTTCCAGAGCGCGGGCACACCGACGATGACCGTGGTGTGGCCGGCGGCCAGCGCGTCACGGATGAGGTCCTCGGAGAGGCGGGGGAGGTAGGTGATCTGCGCGCCGCGGGCCAGCGGGCAGAGCAGGCCTGCCGAGAATTCAAAGGCATGGTGCAGGGGCAGGACCGAGAGCATCCCGTCGTCGTGGTTGAACTCGACCACCGAGAGCATCTTGCCCACCAGCCCGGCAAAGTTGCGATGGGTCAGCATGACGCCCTTGGGGTTGCCGGTGGTGCCGGAGGTGAAGAGAATGGAGGCCAGCGCATCGGGCCGGGGCGCTGGGGGGAGGGCGGCGATCCGCGTGGCTTCCAGCCGTTCGTCGCCCAGCGCGAAGACCTCATCCATGGACCAGAGTGTGGGAGCGATGCCCAGGGCCGCCAGCCGGGCCGGCAGGGCCGCATGCCGCCGGTGCAGGGCGGAGGACAGCACCAGCCCGCGCACCTCGCCGGCGGCCAGCAGGCCGGCGATCTCCGAGGCGGTGGACTCGCGCTCCAGTGGCACGGCGGTCCCACCCGCCAGGAGAATCCCGAAGTAGGCCATGGCCCACTCGGGGGAGTTTTCGGAAATCAGCGCGACCCGGTCGCCGGGTCCGACGCCCGCGCCCGCGAGGAACGCCGCCCCCCGGTACGCGCACTCGCGCAGGTCGGCGTAGGTGTACAGTTCCTCGCGCTTCCCGCGCTGGATGCGCAGGGCCAGCCGGGTGGCGTGGCGCCGGGTGGTGACCTCGAACAATTCGTGGAGGGTGGCGTGCGCATGCACCTTCCGGGTTTTCTTCGGCGCCTCCTCCTCGAGCCTGGGGAACACCCACCGCTCCAGCCCGGGGAAGTGGATGTTGAGGAGGTAGTCGTACCAGTCGAGCGCCTCCGGCGCAAAGGTCAGCCGGGCCCGTTCCGCGGGCGACATCCGGTCCACCAGCCCGTGCAGGTGGTCGGCGCGGAAGACATACTCGTTCTCCACCACGAAAGGCTTGAAGGTGGTGTAGATGAGGTTGTTCTCCTTGACGAACTCGTCGGCGCGGACCGCGGCGTCCTTGAGCTGGGCGGCCAGGGGCTTGAGCGGTCCCAGCGATCGGGCCGAGAGGCCGTCGAGCCCCTGCTTGAGCCGGTCGAAGGTCCGTTCCAGCGCCGGGATGACCCACCGCTCGTGCCGGTCGGGATTGGTGACCTGGGTCTCCATCCGCGCGGCGACCTCGTTGACCAGGGCATGGCCGGTCGTCTTGGCCTGGAAGAACCGGCGCTTGAACAGCCCGAGCAGGGTCACGATGCGGTCCATCAGCAGGGGATTGCGGTCCCCCGAGGAACACTGGTAGACCAGGGCCGGATCGCCTTCCAGGCACTTGGCCGTCACCAGCAGGACCGAGGCCGCGACATGGTCCACGGGGATCAGATCAAGGATCAGCTTGGGATTGGATGGCACGATCGGCTGGCCCTTGGTGGCCGCGTGGATGAATGGGGCGGACGTGTTGAAGCCCTCGTTCCACCCCGGGAAGGGGAAGGCCACCGCGCTCTCGACAATGGCCGGCCGGATGATGGCCCGCACCATCCCCGTTTCGCGCGCCACCAGCTGTTCGGCGAGGCTCTTGCAGTAGGTGTAGATGTTCGGCCAGCCCCACCCGCGGGCGCGCTCCAGCCCGAGGGTGGACAGCCGGTCGCGCACCCAGTTCTTGCGCTCCCGGGCGATCCCGAGCTTTACCGCGCTCTTATCGTCGGGGTCGCGCCCCTCCTCGCGGAACCGGGTCAGCGCCGCCTCGCGGAATTGGGCCTCCAGCAGGCGGTCCTGGGCCTCTTCCTTCACGCGTGATGTAATTCGCTCGCAATCGGCGATCTCCCGGTCCGGGTCGAAGTCGGGGAAGCCCTCCTGCCCGCGCTTGGGGAAGTAGCCGGCGACGGGTTCGTCCTCCCAGACCTCCCCCGACCGGTTGCCCGCCACGAAGCAGGTGCTGGTGTGCACATACCGCGGGACCTTCATCCGTTTGGCGAAAGCCAGGGTGTGCTGGGTGCCGGTGACATTCGTGCGGAGCGAGGTCTCCAGCGGGGGATTGAAATCCACCTTGCCCGAGCAGTTCACGAGGATGTCCAAGTCGGCGGCGATGGTGGCCGCCCGTTCGGGCGTCAGCCCCAGGTCCGGCTGGGTCACATCACCGTCCACGATGACCACCTTGGATTTCAGGAAGTCGGCGAGCCCCGGGCCGTACCGCTCCCGGAGCGGCTCAAACGGTGGCGAGGTCACGATGGAGCCCCAGAACCGGTTGGCGGAATCGGAGCCCGACCCGGCCGACCGGACCATGAGGTAGACGCGCCCGATCTCCGGGCACCGGTCCAACAGCATGGCCGCGGTCACCTTGCCCAGGAACCCCGT
>JAHFSL010000090.1 GCA_023265785.1 Candidatus Coatesiibacteriota bacterium
GCCGGTGCGCGTGGTACAGGTCGGTGGGATCGTGGTCATCCAGCGCCACCACGAGGTCGCCGGGCCTCGTGGTGGCGGCCAGCAGGTGCGCCACCCGCCAGGCGGCCGATTCATCGGGCTGTTCGAGTTCGCAGGCCGCGGCGTACCGCCAGCCGGCGGCCGGCAGGTACGCGACCAGGCAGAACGCCACCCAGGCCGAGGGCCACGAGGCCCAGAACTTCTTCCGGAAATGCACGCTCACGGCCAGCCCCATCAGCGCCGCCGCGGGCGGGATGAACCAGAGTTGGTAGTGCTCGTGCTGGAACGCCCCCTGCGCCATGAGTGCCGAGGCGATCGCGGCGGCGGCCAGCCACGCCAGCCAGACCCGCTCGCGGGGGCCCGGGCGCGGCAGCACACACCCCAGGGCCAGCAGGCCGAACCCCGGCCAGGTCAGGTGCTTCTCCGCGAGGCGCTGAAAGAGCACCCGGTTCCAGAATCGCCAGGAAGCCATGAGCCGCCAGTCGCCCCACTTGTCCGTGCCGTAGCGCCAGTCACCCATCAAGGTGAGGTGGTCGCGTTCCAGCAGGCGGACCGACCAGCTGTACCACCACGCGGCGGGAAGGATCACCAGGAGCGCAAATCCCCAGACCGCCGGCCGCAGGAACATCGCCCCGCCGTGGCGGCGCCAGCCGAGGACCAACAGCGGGAGGCCAATGGCCAGGGCCACGGGCTTGAGCAGGGCCGCGAGTGCGATCCCCAGGGCGGCGGCCCAGAACGATCCGGGCCGGCCCTCCTCCAGCCAGGTCGCGAAGCCCAACAGGCCCCCGACCAGGCCCAGGATCATCGCCGATTCCACCATGACCGCCCGGCTGTAATAGACATAGAGGGGGAGCGTGGCCATGAAGAATCCCGCCCAGGTGGCGGCCGGGGGCCCCAGCGTCCGGCCCACCAGCCGCATCAGGCACCAGACCGCTCCCAGCGAGCACAGGATCGAGATCCAGCGGCCGTACCAATCGTGCTCCCCCAGCAGGCCGTCCAGCAGGCCGATGGCGTACTGGTAGACGGGAAATTCCATCTGCACCACCCCCGACCCGTCGCCCCCCCAATCCACCCGCGGCTCCAGGAACCGGTAGCCGTGGACCGCGTAGTTGCGGGCGATGGCGGCATTGTCGCACTGGCGCCACGCGTTCGTCCCCAGCAGGGGCGCGCCGCCATGGAACGCCCGCAGGGCCAGCGCGAGGAGGAGCATGGCCACGGCGCGCGGGCGACGGGGGGCGGCGGACATCCCGAACAGAATACCCTTCCACGTGATGCCGTACCATAGGCGGCGGATGGCCCCCCCCTCGTGAAGGTCCGGCGCGGCGCACTCCCGCGGGCCGTGCCCCGCGTCCTGGGACCGGCGCCGGGTCCCCGGGTCGTGGCCGCGATGGGCCTGGCCTGGGCCGCGCTGGCCATCGTGGCGACCCTCAACGACCTCGGCACACTCACCGGCGCCTTCCGGCGGATGGCCGATGTCGCCGCACTCCCCGACCGATTCTCCCTCGCCGGGCTCGCGGGCCGGCTTCTCACCCTGCCACTCACCGGATTCGCGGCGGCTGGCTGGATGGCGGCCGCGTTCGGGCTGGGCCGCTCCGCCACGCGGCTGGCGGGTCGGCGCTGGTCACCGGCGCTGACCGCAACGGCGGGTGCCGGGCTGGGCTCAATGACGGCCATGGGGCTGGCGGCCGCGGGGCTGGCCTTTCCGCCCCTGCTGATCGGCGCGGTCGCCTTGCCCGCGCTGGCGGGGCTGGTCGGCGCTGTCCGGGACAGGCGCAGGAGACCGCCCATTGCCGTCCCCCTCCCCGATCCCTGGCTCCTGGCCACCCTGGCCGTTGGCCTCGCGACCTGGATCACGGTGGCCGCGATCCCCGACACGCTGGAGGACCCACTCACCTATCACTGGGCCGCGCCGGAGCACTACCTCCGCCACCACCGCCTCCTCGCCGCTCCCGAGCATATGCAATTCCAGAACCCGCTCGTCGTGGAAATGACTTACCTCCTCGCGCTGGCCCTGGGGGGGATCGGCGCGATCAAGTCCCTTGCCCTCGCGCTGGGCCTGCTGGGCGCCGCGCTGACAGCGGGGCTGGCGAGGCGGCTGGTGCCAGGCGGGACCGGCTGGATAGCGGCGACGGTCCTGGTCCTGACCCCGGCCATGACGGAACAGGTCTGGCTGGCCAAGAATGACCCCGGGACGTTTCTCTTCTGGGTGGCTGCGGTATCCGCCTCGCTGGCCCCGGGACTGCGGACGCGCGCCGGCGCCGCCGCCTGCGGGCTCTTCGCGGGACTGTGCGCGGGCTCCAAATACACCTCGGTCTTCCCGCTCGTCGGGCTCACGGCATGGGTGCTGGGCCTCAAACCCCGGCGGGAGCGGCTGGCGCTGGTCGCGGCCGTCGGTGCCGCCGCCGTCCTTCCCTGGTTCCTGCGGAACTGGTTCGATACGGGCAACCCGGCCTTCCCCCTCGCCTACCGGGTCTTCGGGGGGCTGTGGTGGGACGTCGGCCTCGAGGACGCCGTCCACGGCTACGCACGGGCCGTCACGCCCCCGGACGTCATGAAGCCCTCCTATGCCTGGTATGTTCTGCGCGATGTCCTCGCCAGCCCCGCCACCGTGGGCGCCGCCCTGGCGGCCCTCGGGCCCCTCGGGCTGGCGTTGCTCCTGCCCGCCCCCGCGCGGCTGGCCACCGGCGCGGCCGCCGCGGCGTTCCTCCTCCTCCTCACCGAGCGGAATGGCCGGTTCCTGATCCCGCTCCTGGCGCTGGCGGCCTGCGGGGCGGAGGCCACGGTCGTGGCCCTCAAGGCCGCCGTGCCGCCGGCTCCCCGCCGCGCCGTGCTGGGGGTGCTCCTGGGGCTGGGCCTCCTGGGAAGCGCCGGCCATGTCGCCCTGTGGATTCCGGATGCCGACGCGCTCTGGCTGGCGGGCCAGGCCACGGCCGCGGAGGCGCGCGCCCGGCGGTACACGATGTACGAGGAATGCCGGACATGGACCGCCGCCCACCTGCCGGCAAACGCCCGGCTCCTCTTCGAGGGCGAGCACCGCCGGTTCGGGTTCCGCCAGCCCGTCATGAGCACCCACATCGTTGAACAGCCCCCGGTCTGGCGCTGGGCCACCCAGGCCGCCGACGCACCCCATCTGGCCCGCAAGTGGCGGCAGGCGGGCATCCGCTACCTCGTCTACAACCTCGTGCAGTCCCGGTTCCGGCATACGGTCTGGTTCCAGGGGCCGGCGTGGCCCGCACGCGCCCTGCAGGTCTATCGCGCCTTCGCCGTCCATTGCCTGACTGAGGTCCACCAGAGCCCGCACATGGACTACCTGAACGGGATGCTCTATGTCATGCGCGTGGACTGGCACCCGCATCCGGCGACCGGGTACGTGGCGGTCCTGCCCTGGACCGAAACGCTGATCCTGCCCGCGGGCAACGCCTCACGCCGGGGCGACAAGGACGAAGCCCGGACGCTCGCCCTCGGGGTCCTGAAGGCGCTGCCGGACGTGGGGGAGATCGCCGACGAGGTGGCGGGAACGCTCCATGAGGGCGGCGCCATCCCCCAGGCCCTCGTCCTGCATCGCTGGCTGGCCGAAAACCGGTACCACGGCGAGACCAACTGGTACTACCTGGCGGTTGAGGAGAGCATGAGCATGAAGTCCAGCCGGTCCTTCGCCGCCCTGCGCGAACAGACCATGTACACGGGCGAAGCCAGCTCCAACCTGCCCGAGGCGCTCGCGTCCTCCTTCGTCAACTGGGGCATCGAGGCCGCGCACGCGGGGCGGATGGCCGCGGCCTGCACCCGGGTCGGCATCGGCCTGCGCATCATGCCCGGGTACGCGCAGGCCCGGAAGGTGGCGGCCATGATGGGGTGCGTGCCCGCGACGCCCCCCCTCAAGCGCGCCGCACCGGCCCGGAACGGCATCTTTCCCCCCGCGCCCTGACGCCGGGACTCGATATACTGGAACCACGGTGAAAGTCTCGATCCTGGTCCCCGTCTACAACGAAATCAAGACCCTGCCCGAGATTCTCAGGCGGATCCAGGCCGTGGGGGCCGATCAGGAGATCATCGTGGTGGATGATGCGTCCACCGACGGGTCGGGGGCGTGGCTCGCGGCCCTGCCACCGGGGACGATCACCCTCGTGCGTCACGAGCGCAACCGGGGCAAGGGCGCCTCCATCCGGGACGCCATCGCGGCCATGACCGGCGAGGTGGCCATCTTTCAGGACGCCGATCTTGAATATGACCCCGCCGACTATGCCAAACTGCTCGGGCCCATCCAGGACGGGCGCGCTGACGTGGTCGTCGGCACCCGATTCGCGGGGGAGCCCCGCGCGGTCCTCTTCTTCTGGCACGCCCGGGGCAACAAGGTGATCACCTTCCTCTTCAACCTCTTCGCCAACACCAACCTGGACGACCTGGAGTGCGGGCTCAAGGCCTTCCGTGCGCCCCTGCTCAAGGGCCTGCGGCTCACCTCCGAGGGATTCGAGATCGAACCCGAACTCATGATGGGCATCGCCCGTTCCCGGTGCAGGATTTACGAGACCCCCGTCTCCTACTCCGGCCGCGGGTACGACGAGGGGAAGAAGATCACCTGGTTCGACGGCATCCGCGCCGTCTGGTCCATCGTGAAATGGAGCGTGCTGGCGACCGGCGTCCGGCCGTGAACGGGCGCGCCCCCACCACGCAGGAGCATGCCTTCGACGTGCTCCAGGACATGCAACGGTACAACGGCTGGATCGCGGCGCAATTCCGCTCCGGTCGGCCCCCCGGCCGCCTGCTGGAGATCGGAGCGGGGGTGGGCAACCTCACGCGGTGCTTCCTGGACGCCACGAGCATCCTGGCCATTGACCACGACCCCGCCTTCCTGGGGGAATTGCGGCGGCGGCTCGGCGGAACGCCCGGGCTCACGATCGAGGGCATGGACATCACCGATCCCGCCAACCCGCTGGGTGACCGCCGGTTCGACTCGATGCTGATGGTCAACGTGCTCGAGCATATCAAGGACGACCGGGGCACCCTGGCCACCCTTGCGGCCCATCTGGCGCCCGGCGGCCGCCTGCATGTCCTCGTCCCCGCCCACCCGGCCCTGTACGGCGGGGTGGACCGGGAGGCGGGCCACGTGCGCCGGTACCGCCGGGGCGAACTCACCGCGAAGCTGGAGGGGGCCGGCCTGCGGGTGGCCATGGTGCGCCACTTCAACCTGCTGGGTGCCCTCGGGTGGTGGGTGAACATGCGGCTCCTGGGCCGCCGCTACCTGCCGCCGGGCCAGGCCCGGCTGATGGAGCGGTTGGTTCCCCTCCTGCGCCTGCTCGAAACCGTCCCGCCCCCCTTTGGCCTCTCCCTGGTGGCAACCGCCGTCAGGCCCTGACCGGCCAGCCGGCGAACAGCCGGCCCCACTTGCCCTTCAAGGCGCGGCGCGCGCGCCAGTAGCCCACCAGCGGGTACCAGAGCACATCGTGGTACAGGATCGAGGCGAGGTAGGACCACGGGGCCAGAACGGTGCGCAGGAGGAAGGTTTCAAACCGGTGGAGGGGCCCCCAGTAGATGAGTTTCTGCCCGCGCGAGGCCAGGGTGTCCCCGGTGCGGAATCCCCAGTTCACGCCCGTGATGTCCTCGCCCACCACCTCAATGTCACGCGGATCACCCGTCCCCAGCCCGGCCTCGTGAGCCAGCCGGATGAATTTGATGGACAGCGGGTCGAAGCCCATCATCTTCGCCGCGATCGCGTCCAGCGCGACCGGATCGGCGCTGGCCAGGATGACATCCTTCTCGTGGACCCGCATGACCCGGGGGCCCGCACCGTCCCCCGCCCAGGTGCCGTCCATGACGGCGAACAGGCCCGGGTGGATCTCCCGCTGGATGGCCAGCAGGTCCACCAGGGTCTCGTGGATGACCGAATGGGTCCAGTGGCGCCGCTCGAACAGCAGGCCGCCGAAGGCGTTCTTCATCGCCCCCGTCATGGTCGTAAAGACATGGGTCTTCACGGTGGGCAGGTGGATGATGTTGGCACCCAGGAGGCGCTTCGGAATCCTGATCCCTTCCGGAAACATGTCGCCCAGCACGAGCATCCGGGCCCGGGGTTCGTACCGGACCCACTCCTCCCCGCGGTCGTACAGGTGGATATCGGGAATGCCATAGGCGTCGGTGACCGGCTTGTGCTTGTTGAGCCGCTCGCCCAGCCGTGCGGACACGACGACCGTCCGGTTGTGCGCCGCCGCCAGGGAGGCTTTGGGGTAGCCGGCCCCGAGCAGAGCCTCGATCGTCCCGGCCAACTGCCAGGGGGTCGTGGAACACGCCGGGTACCACCAGTGCCAGGAGATGTTGACCTTGAGCAGGGTCGGATGCCCTTGGGGCAGGGCGGCCTGGAACCCGCCCAGCCGCATGGCGTTGCCGACATCCGCCAGCACGGTCGCGGGCGCCGCCCGGACCACGGCCACCGAGGACCGGGTCGCGCCCATCAGCCGCGTACGGCCAGGAACACCGCCGCCACATACAGGACCAGGTTGACCTGCATGGGCCGGTCACGCAGGAGAACGGTTTCCGGCTCGGCCCCGTCGCCGCGGGCGTACACCAGGTGCAGGTACCTGAAGATTCCGAACAGGACGAAGGTGGAGGTCAGGGGCATGAGATGGGAAGGGAACTGCGCCGCCGTCCGCTCCGAGAAGGTGTAGAGGATGTACGCCATCAGCGTGCAGGAGGTCACCACGGCGATCATCTGGTCGAGCAGGGCGGGGGTGTAGACCCCCAGCGCGGGAGGCAGGCCGACCCCGGCCATGCGGCGCTTGGCCAGTGCCAGCAGGAGCGCGAGCAGGGCCGTGCAGATCAACAACCAGGGGGAGATGGCCACCCCGATGGCCAGCGCACCGGCGGCGGCCCGCAGGACGAACCCGGCGGCGATGGTCATGACATCGACCATGGCGATGCGCTTGAGCCGGAGCGAGTAGGCGGCGCTCAATCCCAGGTACCCCACGAGACACCACCGCGCCCCGACGGCGGCGCCGGCGCCCCACGCCACCAGCAGGGCGGCACCGGCCAACGCGGGCACCAGCCAGCGGGCCGCGGTCCGGCGGATCGCACCGGAGGCCAGGGGCCGCAGGCGGGTGCGGGGGTGGCGCCGATCCCCCTCCCGATCCTTGAGGTCGTTGAAGACATACCCGGCACTGGACGCCAGGCAGAACGCCGCGGCCAGCCCGAGGGCCCGGACGACCTGATCCGGATCGTGCCACTGGCGGGCGAAGAGCAGGGCGGCCAGGACGACCGCATTCTTGGTCCACTGGCGCGGGCGCAGGAGGCGCCAGAAGGGGAAGCCAGATGAGGGGAGGGGCGCCATCCGGTTCCCAGTCTACCCCACCCTCCCCTGGGGTCAGCCCGGGCGGTCCAGGACCTCCCGGACCCGGGCGGCCAGCGCGGGGAGCGCAAAGGGCTTCTGGATGAAGGCCACGCCCGGCGCCAGCGCGCCGTGCCGCTCGATCGCCTCGTCGGTGTACCCGGACATGAACAGGACCTTGAGGCCCGGCCGCGCCGCCCGGGCGCGGTCCGCCGCGTCACGTCCATTCTCGCCCGCCAGGACCACATCCGTCAGCAGGAGGTCCGCGCCCTCGGCGCAGGCCGCGAGCGCCCCCGCCACGTCCGAGGCCTCGCGCATCGCATACCCGTGCCGCTCCAGCGCGGCGACGATCAGCCCGCGAATATTTTCGTCGTCTTCCAGGACCACCACGCGCTCGTGCCCGCCCGCCACCACGCGCGGGATGGGGACGGCCGCGGCGGCCCCGCCGGGCGCCTGCGGAAAGTACATCTTGAAGGTGGTGCCGCGGCCCGGCTCGCTGTAGAGCCAGATGCTCCCGTGCGACTGGCGCATGATCGTGTAGACGGTGGCCAGCCCGAGCCCGGTCCCGCGCGCTTCGCTCTTGGTCGAAAAGAACGGCTCGAAGATCCGCTCCCGGGTGGTCGCATCCATCCCGGTCCCGGTGTCGCTGACCGCCAGCATGACATACGGCCCGGGCCGGACGCTGAAGTGGGAGGCGGCGTAGGAGGCATCCAGTTCGACCCCCGCCGTCTCGATGGTCAGCGTCCCGCCGCGG
>JAHFSL010000091.1 GCA_023265785.1 Candidatus Coatesiibacteriota bacterium
GTCGTCGCGCTTCCACAGGTAGTGAATCAATCCCGTGTAGGTCAGCGAACTCGCCGGAGCCGGCGTGTTGTTGTCGTCGCGATTGTCCTGCGTTTCCAGCCAGGTCAGGAGCTGCCAGAGCACGGGCGAGTTGGAGGTGACCTTGTAGATGAAGTTGGCCGGGAATGTCATGCAGGTTCCCTGCCAGCCCGCGGGATCGTAGGTGGCGGGAATGCGCTCAACCTTGCAGCCGGCCAGCCCGCCGCCGGGAATTCCGCCGCCGCCCGGGAACCCGCCGAGGCAGTCGCCGAGCAGGGTGCCGATGGACGCGGAGACCCCCCCGAGCGACGCCCATCCCACACCCTGGTACTGGAGACCCCGCAGCTCAAACTGGGTCTTCTTGTTCAATGGAAAGATTGGAACCACGAACCCGGGACACTGCCCCTTGAAGCTGTGCACATCGTCCGCCGCGAAGGAGACATAACTCAGGTAGGTCGTGGGGAGGACGATCCGGGCCATGTGGGAGAAGGACCGCGGCAGGATCGCGTGGCCCGTCCCCGCGACAATGCCGGACCGCCCGATTTCCAGAACCGAGACCCCGTTGATGGCGGTGGCCCCCGCCGTCGTCGCGGGCCTGACGAACGACTTCCACCGCAGGGTGATGGTGGCCTGTGGCGGCATGTCCAGCCGCCAGGTCAGCACGGTCCGGGCCCCGCTCAGGAAGACGCCCGGTCCGGCGGCCGCGCAGCCCGTCGGGGTCATCGTCCACCCGGCGCAGGGGTCGTCGAAGCCAAACCCCGTCTGCCAGGGGTCGAGTTCGGCCGGAACGGTATCCCAGACCTGCACGTTCCACCAGGTCTTCGTGGTGGAAGTGTTCTTCATGGAGAGCGAGTAGACCATCTCATCCGGAGGCTGGCCGTAGGAGGGGGAAAACAGCACATCGTTGTCCCCGATCATCCACATGAGAAACCGCCGAACCACCGTCGTGGCAGGCGGCGTGACCACCGCCGTGGTGCCGCACGAGGTGCCGACGAACTCGACCGCCGCGCGGTTGTCCAACCGGAGCCCCTCCGGCGCGGCCGTGTCCCCGGATCCGGGTTCGAACGACTCCCCGTTGCCCCAGTCCACCGACAGTCCAAAGGTGATCGCGCCGGTCGGCCCGCTCCCCGGCGCGCCCCCGGCCAGCGTCCACCGCAGCCGCGCGGGAGGGCCCCAGTCCGGATCCCACAGCGGGTCCGGAGCGGGCACGGCGCTGCCGGGGACATAGTGGGTGTAGGGCGGCTGGGTATCGGTCACCACGATATTCGTGAGCACACTCGCTCCGGGCCGGCCATAATAGATTGTATAGGTGACGGTGTCCCCGGGCGGGGCGGCGTCCCGGTCCCCCTCCTTGAGGGTCCAGACGATGGTCTTGGGGGCGGCCACCACATCGTATCCCGGCGCCTGGCACCCGTACCCGTCCGTGATCGGCCCCCACGCCGTCGGGAAGGCCACATGGGCCGGCAGAGCCATGCGCACCGTGGCCAGCGGCGTGGGGCACGGAGCGATATCCGCGTACACCTGGACGGTGAAGTACCGTGCACACCCGACGGCGCACTCAAGCGGACACGCGGTCGAGAGATCGGCCGACGAACCGGCCCAGGTCCAGGCCGGATAGGTTCCGGAGTCCTCGAGGTAATTGCCCGCCGCCGTCATCGGCACCAGCCCGGTGTTCACCGCGCCGCACACGACCTGCCAGTAGACCGCGGCAACATCAGCGGCCGCGGCCGTTCCGAAGTTCACCACGGTCAGCCCCTTGAGATTTTCCGGGCTCGCGGGGAGACACCCATCGCACATGAGGACATCAAATGAGCCGACCCACACCAGCTTCCAGTTGGGAAACACGGTGCCCGGCTGGATGCTCCCGTTGTCCCATGCGTCCATCAGGCAGGTGTCGGATCGGGCCCTCCCCGCCAGAATTGCCAGCACGGCAACGGTCGTCGCGATGCCCGCCCGCGCCGGGCGCGGCACCATTACTGGACGCGGCCCCGGGCCGCGACCCGCCAGGACACCTCGACCCGTTCGCCCCGCATCCCGTGCACCGTATCGGTCAAGTTGGTGACGGGACAGCAGTGGTTCGGAATGATATGCACCCGTTCGCCAATCTTCGGCTTTCTCGCGCAGGCAGAGAAGTCGGCATGGCCGTGCTCCTCGGTCAGGACCGGAATCATCGCCTCAGGGTACTCCAGAATCAGGCCGTGACCCGTCAGGCCGATGAGATCGGAAGAGAGCGTCTTGCTCCCCGCGTCGAGGATGCCGCGATCGGCGGTCGGCCGGCTCACGACCGTCGCCGCGATCCGGAAGGCGCAGTCGGCCAGCGTCATGGACCCGGCCTTGAGGGTACTCCGGTCCCCGTAGGTGTACATCCCGGCGCGGTATTCGGTGACGCCCCGGCGCTCGTGCGCCTGCCACATCTTTGCGGTGCATCCCAGGCTGACGCCGCCTGGAGCAATGCCTGTCTTCGCCAGCAAGGCCCGCGACTCCGCGACAAACGGGTCGGTCTTCTCGTTATGGGGGTAGGCCATCAGCCCGCCGAAGCGCAGACCGGGCGACCTCCCGATGGCCTGCGCCAGCGCAACACCCTCGGCGGGCGTCTGCACCCCGCACCGTCCAGCACCCGTCTCGAATTCCACCCAAACGGGAAGCGTCAGCCCGGCCGTGGTCATGGCGCTGGACAGCCCGGCGACTGTTTCGGCCGAGTCGGCCGTCACGGCCATGGTGACCCGCTTCACCAGCGCCACCAGCCTCGCCAATTTGGCGCCGCCAAGAATGTTGTAAGGCAGAAAGATGTCCTTGATCCCGGCGTCGGCCATGACCTCGGCCTCGCCGAGTTTTTGGCAGGTGATTCCGGTAGCGCCTCCCTTCAATTGCATGTGGGCGATTTCGGGAATCTTGTGCGTCTTGATGTGGGGGCGGTTGGCGATGGCGTGACCGGAAAGGTAGGACTGAAGTTTTCCGATGTTCGCCGCCAGCCGGTCGAGGTCCACCAGCACGGCGGGGGTTTCAAGGTCATGCACCGTCTGCGCCATCAAGTGCTCGCCACCCAGGCACGCCGCAGAAGCGCCAGCCAGTTGCCGTGCATGATGCTCTTGATGTCGTCATACTTGTACCCGCGATTTGCAAGGATGGGGGCCAGCTTCTGAAGGTCTGCGATGGAGTCCAGATCGGATGGGGACTGCTCACGGCCAAACCCCCCGTCGAGGTCGGACCCGATGGCGGCGTGCTTCACATTCCCGGCCAACTGGCAGACATGGTCAATGTGGTTCGCGACTGACTCCAACGTCACGCCCTCGTTCGTTGTAACACCCCGCACCCAGTCGGGCTTCAGCATCCAGGCGTCCAGCACAGCGCCGATCACGCCCTCCCGCTCGATGATGTCCTTCAACTGCTGGTCGGAGAACTGCCGCCGGCCCGGTACCAGCGCGCGGCAGTTGCTGTGGCTGGCCAGCACCGGGCCATCCCAGATACGCATGGCCTCATGGAAGGCCCGGTCACTCAAATGGGTCACATCCAGGATCATGTGGAGCCGGCCCATGCCGGCCAGGAGCGGCCGCGCCAGCGGCGTCAGCCCGTCGTCGCCGCCGGTGCCGCCCGCGTACCGCCCGGGCCCAAAATGCGAAAGCCCGATGACCCGCAGGCCGGAAGTGTGCCATGAGTCGAGATGTGCCGGAGTCAGAATGGGATCGGCCCCCTCCATGCTGAGGATAATGCCGAGACTCGGCTTAATCTTCCGATCTGAAGAAGGACCCATCCGTCGCTTCGCCTCGTACTCCTTACGAATTCCTTCCTCAATCATTCGCTCCAACGCTGCCAATTCGGTGGGCCCAGTTGGTGACGACGACTGAACATCTGGACTGGGCATGACGGGCGGTCGCTCCTCTTCCCACGCCTCCCATATCTCCACATGCCAATCGAGCGTAGGACGATCGGCGATCACCCTCAATTGCCTCTGATTTTCCAGCGCACGGTAGTAGCCAAGTTGGCCCAACGCGGTGGCGCAGGCCTGCTCGGGACTGGGCCAGTCGAGGTGCGCCAAGGGGCGGCCGGTGGACCGGGCCAGCAGGGTGGCGAAGCACAGCCCCACCCTGCCACGGCGCATGTCGGGCAGGGAAACTGTGGCGGAAAACGTCCAGGTCGGAGCCGCTTCTGCGACTACCTGCACCACGGTTTGCGGCGCTGCACGGATGTCGCCCACCGGATTGGTGATATCCCGGTTCCACTGGAGCGCGTTCCACGCCAGGTCGAGGTGGCCGTCAAAAATCAGCATGCGTCAGCGCGGCGCGGCGTCCACGCCGAACCGCATCGGGGGGGCCCCTGATTCCTGCGCCCCGATGTCCGGGCCCGCGCCAAGGAACCCGTCGTTGAAATTCGGGAGCCGGATCCCGGCGTCATACCCCGGGCTGGCCGGATCAAGCGCGTACCGGCCGGAACGGCCGGCCTGGTCCCCGTCCCCCGGCCGGAACATGGGGACGCCGCGAATCCCGTGCGCCTCCGCGCCCGCGTACGCCTTGAGCCGGCCATTGAAGAGGTCATAGTCGAGCCGGTCTCCCGGGTTGCGGTGCCCGTCCTCGCAGAAATACCGATCCGACCAAACGGTATGCCAGATGTTGTTCAGCGACACGGTCTCGGTCATCGGGTTGCCGTCCCCCGTGGGCGACGGCCCGCCCCACGCGCCCAGGGGAAGGGTCTTGCCCGGGGCGCGCTCCTGGAGCAGGGTGTTGTGGAGGAAATACCGGCGTCCACGCCCGAACGCGCCGGCATCCCCGAGCTTGCCGAACCACCCCCGGCCATCCAGGTCGGTGTCCGCCGCCGAGGCCCGGCGGCTCCGGTTCATAACGTTACGAAATATATACAGCGGGCCGATGCCGCACACGACGCTCGCAACGCCGGTAAAGGTCTGGTCCAGGTAATTGCCCCAGACCCTGACGTTGCGCCCGCCGCCCTCGATTTCCAGGGCGTCATCGCAGACATTGGACACGACGTTCCCGTAAATGTCGGAGTCGGGTCCGGGGAAGCCGTCGTTGCTGAAGTTCTCGGCGCCCCCGATCCCGTCATTAAACCGGTGCGCCTCATCGGAATACATCTCGTTCCATCTGATGACATGGTTGCCGGCGGAGTCGAACCACACCACGGCCTGCGGCCCGTGGGGGTGGAACCCTTCCGCCGTTCGGGACTGCGTCCAGTCATTGGAATTGGCCCGTGGATGGTGAAGACGGTTGTGCTGGATGATGATTCGCCGGACGCCGGGGTCGTCGGAAAAGATGGCCGCGTCCTGCTCGGCGCCCATCCCGTCGGGGTCCACCCGGCCCCAGCCGCTGATGTCGCAGTCCTCGATCACCACATCATGGACGCCCGCGCCCAGCTCCAACCCGCGCTTCGCCGCACCTTTCAACACCAGTCCGCGGACAATGGCAAAGGAGGCCGTGACCAGCACGCACACCGGCGCCCGGCCGTCCACATCAATCGTCGCCGACTCTCCCGAGGCGGGCGCATAGAGCACCCAGCCTCCGGCTACCCCGGAGACGGTTGCGGTGAACATGGCCCGGGACAGCCCGGATGGGATCCGCACCGTGGTCACAACGGGAAACACATCGCTCCAGGTCCTGACTGTCACGCGAGTTCGTTCCCTCCTCCCGGCCAGCGCGGCCTGCACCTCGTAGGCTGTTCCGGGCTGGAGCCCGACTATACTTCCCCGGTACTCCCGGTTGCGGGCGTCAAACCAGGGCGGGATGGCCTCGCGCCACCCTGCGGCTCCCTGCGCGCGATATGTGATGGCGCAGGTCACCCCCGCATTCCCCGCGGCCGGCGACCAGGAGAGGCCGAGGCACTCGAAGGTGGGCACCGCGGTCAACATGGCGACCACCACCGCCGGGTTCAGGGGGCCTCCGCTGGCACGGGGACGAGGTACAACTGGCCGTACCCGGTCCGGTCGGAGCAGAACAGGATCCCGGAGCCGTCCGGGGTAAGCCGCGGGTGGCAGTGGACGTTCTGGATATGGAAGGAACACCGGTGGCGTGCGACCCGAACCGGTCCATCGTACCGGCCGGACCGGCGCCGCCACATGAGAATGTAGTCCTTGGCTTCCTTGAGATTGAACGGGTCCGCCGCCTCGCCGTCACCGACGATCAGGTCCGCCGTCAGGCTGTGGAAGTGCTCGGAGGTCATGGGCAGTTCGGCCTCGATGAGGTCGGTGTTGTCGTACCGGACGGCTCCGAACATCGGCTTCCCGCCGATGCCGCCGTGGTACGCGACATGCTCACCGTCGGCGAGCCAGTACTCATGGCCGGCCACATCACCGGGGTTCCCCGGCCGGATCTTCCAGACCCGGCCGGTCGGGATGTCCAGCCCCCAGATCCGGTGGTCCACGGCGTCCCACGGACCCTCGTGGCAGAAGGTCATCAGATCCGCCCGGCCCGGCGAGGCATTGGCGTGGCCGATCCAGCACCGGTCCTCGTGCAGGACACGCGCGCCCGACCCATCGGTGGCGATCAGGACGACGCGCGACAGCGGATGCGCGTCGAACGTCTCCCGAAACCCGATGTAGCCCTCCTGCAATCCCTTCTCGGTGGCGGGGCCGACCTCCCGGATGGAGGTCGCCGCATGCCGGCCATCGGCGGTCACGCTGATGATGGCGACCTCGAATCCCGCCGGCGCCTCCCAGAGGTCCGCCAGCGCCAGGGTCGCGAGGTCGAGACGGCGCAGGCGCCGGCCCTGCCAGAAGTACGCCCGCCCGCGCTCGGGGTCCAGCGCCGTCAGCACGAAATGGAGCGGCGCCTTCTGCTCCAGGTCGGTCAACTGGGTAATTCGTCCGCTGGCCATATCCAGGCAGAAGAGATTGGCGTGGTTGGCGCGCTCGGAGGCAAACAGGAGTTTCCGGTCCCGGTCATACCAGCCGAAGTTCGTGAAATACAGGTGCCATGCATGGCCGCGGTAGTCGGTCAACTGGGTCACCTCGGCCCCGGTCTCCGGGTCCCGAAAGGCCGACCGCTCCGCGGGAAAGGTCTCGCCGGCCCCCACGGTCAGTTGACGGTGACCCGGAAGCACAGGCAACCCGTGGTGTTCACCCCGGCCTGCGGGATGGTCCAGCGCAGCCAGCGTGTCGTGGTCAGCCCCGGGTTGCCATCGGTGAAGACGGCCGGGGGGGTGACCGAGGCGGCCGTCGAATACGCCGTCCGGGGCGCCACGCCATCGGTGTTGCCGCAGTCGAACGCCGCCGTCCCCGCCTCGGGCACGAAGGTGGTCCCCATCGGTACCGCGTCAGTGACGACGAAGGTGAATGCTGAAGCGGTGGAGAAGTTGGACCAGCAAATCCGGAACCCCACCGTGTCGCCGGAGGCGCCCACGGTGAGACGCGGCTCCTTGGTCAGGCGGACATCCGCCCCCACGACCATGATCGCGGTCAGGCCGGCGATGGACCCGTCCACGGTGTCGGTGGCGACGATCGTTTGCAATCCCAGATCCGTCAGGATGACATTCATGAGCACCCGCACCCCGTTGTCGCCACACCCGATCCCGCAATCGCAGGTGGAGCCATTGATGTCGGACTTCCAGGTGTAGTCATACGTATTCATCGCCGTGCCCTCGATCTTGGCCGCCGGATCGGTTGAGGTGAAGCTTGAGGTCCCGCAATAGTCGATTTTCGTGGCCCCCGCATCCTGGACCACGACGGTGATCCAGAAGGACTGGCCGGAGAAGACCACCGGCGGCGCGATGATGGTGTAATGCGCCCCGGCAAAGATGAACGGTGCGGTGTACCCCTTCTGCTCGTTCATCGCGGCAATGTGCTGCATGATGACCTTGCCCGTGGCGGACCCCGGCGCCAGGTAGAACCGCGAGTTCCGCTTGACAGGCCAGGCCAGGTCCGTCAGGTCCAGGAAGGATACGCACTGATCCGGCCCGGTGGTCGTGTACCGGGCGCTGTACCCGTCCTCGGCCACCGCCTGGACCGCCATCCCGGTTTTCGGGCAGAAGATGTCGGCCGTCAGGAGCGCCGAGGTCGGGCAAACATTTGACCCGGAAATTTCCTGATTGATCCAGTACTCAACGCCCGTCTG
>JAHFSL010000092.1 GCA_023265785.1 Candidatus Coatesiibacteriota bacterium
GTAGAGGGCGTACAGGACGGGGGGCTTGAACTCGACCTGATCGCGGTATGGAAGTTCCCCGTGCACGGTCGCCCGCGCCATGAAGGCGTAGGCGCCCTCGTCGCGGTTGAGGGGCACGGACAGCCAGGGCAGGTGGACGGCCATCGTCAGGGCGGCCAGCGCGGGGGCCGCCGCCCGGAATGCGCGCGCGGGCGTGTGTCCCACGCGCCCATCATGGCATAATGGGCGCCAATTCAGAGATGCCCAAGCTGACGATTGACGGCAAGGAAGTGACGGTCGCCGACGGGGCGACCGTCCTCCAGGCGGCCCGGCAGGCCGGCGGGTTCGACGTCCCCACCTTCTGCTATCACCCCGGGCTGTCCATCGCGGGCAACTGCCGGATGTGCCTGGTCGAGGTGGAGAAGGCGCCCAAGCCGGTCGCCTCCTGCGCCACGCCGGCCACCGAGGGCATGGTGGTGCACACCGGATCGCCGAAGGCCAAGGACGCGCGCAAGGTGGTCATCGAGTTCCTGCTGGCCAACCATCCGCTGGACTGCCCGATCTGCGACCGGGCGGGGGAATGCGTCCTGCAGGACAACTCCATGTCCAACGGGGTGATGGCCTCCCGGTTCGAGCCGGAGAAGGTCCACAAGCCCAAGGTCCAGGACATCGGGCCCCATGTGGTGCTGGACGCGGAGCGGTGCATCATGTGCTCCCGCTGTGTCCGGTTCACCGACGAGGTGTCCCACAGCCACGAGCTGGGCATCTTCGGCCGGGGCAACTCCGAGCAGATCGGGCTGGCGCCCGGCAAGGTCCTCGACAACCCCTACTCGGGCAACGTCGTGGACCTGTGCCCCGTGGGCGCGCTGACGGCCAAGGAGTTCCGGTTCAAGAGCCGGGCATGGTTCCTCCAGAAGGCCGATTCGGTCTGCCCCTCCTGCGCCCGCGGGTGCAACATCACGGTGGAGACCAACACCAGCCGGATCAACAAGGTCGGCGACAGCCGCGTGTACCGGTTCATGCCCCGGCACAACCCGGAGGTCAATGACTACTGGATGTGTGACGAGGGCCGGTACCGGTACGCCTGGATTGACCAGAACCGGGTGACCGCCGCCGTGCGCCGCAGTGCCGGCCGCCCGGAACGGCTCACGGTGGACGACGCGGTGGCGGGCCTCAAGCGCCTGCTGGATGGAACAAAACCCGCCCGGACGGGAGTCCTGCTCTCGCGCGGCTCCACGCTGGAGGACCTCTATCTGGCGCGTGATCTCTTTACGGCCCACCTGCCCGGAACCCACCTGGCCGTGGACACGCCCGCCGATCGGCCGCCCACGGAGGATCGGTTCCTGGTGTGCGGCGACAAGTGGCCAAACACGGCGGGGGCCGACCTGCTGAATCTTCCCGGCGGGGGCCACGAATGGGTGGAGGTGCTGGGCCGCGCCGAGCGCGGCGAGCTGGACGTGCTGGTGGTGGTCGGCCATGACCTGTCCCGGATCGCCCCGCTGGCCCAGATCGAGGATGTCCTCCACCATGTGAAGCACCTCGTGGTGCTGGCCCAGAATTCCTCACCGGTCGAGAAGCGGGCGGAGCTGGTCATTCCGACGGCCGTGTTCGCCGAACGGCAGGGGACCTGGATCAATGTCGCGGGCCGCCTCCAGCGGTTCCACGCCGCGCTGGAACCGCTGGGCGATGCCGTCCCGGAATGGAAGATCTGGCGAGACCTGCTGGGCCGGTACGGCGCGCCCTGGCTGGCCCGCGACGAGGCCGATGTCTTCAAGGCCATGGCGGCGGGGGTCCCGGCGCTCAAGGGGCTGTCGTGGGATGGCATCGGGAGCGGCGGCGTGGCCGTCAAGGCCGCCGTCCGGGCCGCCGCGACCGCGTCCCGCTGATGCTGGCCAACCTGATCGCGGCGGTCGCCAAGTCGGGTTACATCCTGGGCGTGGCGCTGTCGGGCGGGGCGCTCATGACCTGGGCGGAGCGCAAGCAGAGCGCGATGATCCAGGACCGGATCGGGGCCAACCGGGCGGAGGTCCTGGGATTCCGGGCCCTGGGGCTGTTCCATATCATTACCGACGCGCTCAAGATGCTGACGAAGGAGGACTACATCCCGCCCTTCGCCGACAAGTTCCTGTTCTGGCTCGCCCCGGTCATCGCGGGGGTGGCGGGCACCATTGGATTCATGGTGGTGCCGTTCGGCCCGGTCCTGCCGGAGGCCCATGTGGCCCTGGGCCGGTTCGCCTTCGACGTGCCGGCCATCCCGCTGGTCATCATGCGCAGTGAGATCGGCATGTTGCTTCTCTTCGCCGCGCTGGGCGTCACGATTTACGGCTCGTTCCTGGCGGGGGTGGCCACCAACAACAAGTGGGGCATGCTGGGCGCCCTGCGCGCCTCCGCCCAGATGGCGGCCTACGAGGTGGCCATCGGCCTCTCGCTGGTGGGCGTGTTCATGGTCTACTCCACGCTCGACCTTTCCCGGATTGCCGATGCCCAGCAGGGGTTCGCGTGGGGAATCTTTTACCAACCCCTCGCCTTCCTCCTCTTCTATACGGCCGCCATCGCCGAGACCAAGCGCACCCCCTTCGACCTGCCCGAGGGCGAGTCGGAGATCATCGGCTATTTTGTCGAGTATTCGGGGATGAAATTCGGGCTGTTCTTCATGTCGGAACTCGTGGAGACGATCCTGTTCTCCGCCGTCATCACGGTCCTCTTCTTCGGTGCCTGGCACCTGCCCGGCCTGAACTACACGGGGATGCCCTGGCTTGAGGCGCTCGTCATCAGCCAGGCGGTCTTCTGGGGCAAGGTGGCCGCCGGGTGTTGGTTCACCCTGCTGATCCGCTGGACCCTGCCGCGGTTCCGGTATGACCAGTTGCTCGACCTGGGCTGGAAATACCTCCTGCCCGCCTCGCTGGCCAATGTGCTGGTGACGGGGCTGGTGCTCCTGCTCCGGGGGAATGCGGCATGAACCGGCCCCCGCCCATCCGCCGGGACCTGGGGCTGTTCGCGCGACTCTATGTGGGAGAGATCGCCAAGGGACTCTGGATCACCAACTGGCACTTCTGGCGCAACCTCGTCCAGCACGCCCTGCACGCGGCGGGCCTGCGGCAGGCGCCGGGTGGCGTGACGGTCCAGTACCCGGAGATCCGGCGATTCGTGCCCGACCGGGCCCGGTTCGTCCACCGGCTGACCAAGCGGGAGAACGAGGCGCCCCGGTGCGTGGCCTGCATGCTCTGCCCGTCGGTCTGCCCGGCCGGGTGCATCCATGTGGAAGCCGAGGAGTCGCCCGACCCGGGTATTGAGAAGCGCCCCGCCGTCTTCAATATTGACCTTTCCCGGTGCGTCTTTTGCGGGTTCTGCGTGGAGGCGTGCCCGGTGGACGCCATCCGGATGGACACCGGCATCATTCCGCCCGCCTCCACCAACCGGTTCTCCATGGTGATCACCAAGGAGGAACTCTTGGCCCACACCGCCTCCACCGGGACCCTGCGGTCCATCTCGGCGAAGTACTGATGGGGGGATCGCAGGACCTCTTCGGCGGGCTGGTCTTCACCCTGATGGTGGTGGGGAACTTCGCCGGCATGCTCATCACCTCCCACCTGCTGGGCGGGACCCGGGTGGCCACGGGCGCCAAGGACGAGCCGTTCGAGTGCGGGTACCCGTCCGACTCGCCGCCGCCGCGGCGGTTTCCGGTCAGCTTCTACCTGGCCGGCCTGCTCCTGCTGATCTTTGACATCGAGACGGTCTTCCTCTATCCGTGGGCGGTGGAGTTTCGCGGGCTGGGCCTCTTCGGATTCGTGGAGATGCTGGTCTTCGTCGGGATGCTCCTGCTGGGCTATGTGTATCTGATCCGCAGAGGGGCCTTCCGGTGGTAGACGCGCTGATCCTGGCCCTGGCCGCGGTGGCCGCCGCCGCCTCGCTGGTCGTCGTCCTCAAGACGGATGTCATGCACAGCGCGCTGGCGCTGATCACGGTCCTGCTGTGCCTCGCCGGGATCTATGCCGGGCTGGGCGCGTGGTTCATCGCGGCCGTGCAGGCCGTGGTGTACGCGGGCGCGGTCATGGTCCTCTTCCTGTTCGCCATCATGGTGCTGGAGTCCCGGCGCGAGCACCCGGCCCGGCTGGCCGGACGGCGGCTGACGGCGGCCGGCGCCGGGCTGGCCGGGCTGGGGCTGTTCGCGGCCCTGCTGGCCTCCGCCCGGGGCACGGCCCCCGTGTCCACCGTGCCCGGCCCGTCGCTGGCGGCCATCGCCCACGGGCTCTTCGGCGAGGGGCTCCTGCCCTTCGAGCTGGTCGGGGTCCTCCTGCTGGTGGCCCTCGTGGCGGTCGTGGTCCTGGCCGGGCGTCCCCAGGATGCCGCGGACGGCGGGCCGGCGGCATGACCGTGGTCCGGGTCGTCGAGGCCCTCTCCTTCTGGATGTTCGCCGTGGGGGTGGCGGGCGTGGTGATCCGCCAGTCGCCGCTCTCGGTCTTCATGTCGATTGAACTGATGTTGAACGCGGCCAACCTCCTGCTGGTCCTGGGCGCGCGCACCATGGGCGTGGAGGCGGTGGCCGTGAGCGGGCTGGCCGCCGCGTTCTTCGTGGTGGCGGTGGCGGCGGCCGAGGTCGCGGTCGGGCTGGCCATCATGGTGGCCGTCTTCAGGCGGGAGCACGAGGTGGACCTGGACCGGGCCTCCTCGCTCAAGGGCTGACGCGCTGATGGCCGTCCTCCTTGCCCTTCTCCTCCCGCTCGCCGGCGCGGCGCTGATCCGTCTTTCGGCCGGCCGGCTCAAGCCCCACGGGGCGCCAATCCTGGCGTGTCTGGCGGTGGGGACCGCGCATTGCTTGTCGTGGGTGGCCTTCGTTCAAATGATTTCGTTCCCCGCGACGGCGCGGATTCACGACCTGCCGTTGTTCACCTTCATGGAGGTGGACGGGCTCAATCTGGGCGCGGTCCTCCGGTGGGACCCCCTCTCCCAGATGATGCTGATGATGGTGACCGGGATCGCCTTCCTGATCCACCTGTACTCGGTGGCGTACATGGAAGGCGACGAGCGGTACCCGTACTTCTTCGCCGATCTCAACCTCTTTGTCTTTTCCATGCTCCTCCTCGTGCTTGGCGGCTCCTTTGTCCTGCTCTTTGCCGGGTGGGAACTGGTCGGGCTGTCCTCCTACCTGCTGATCGGGTTCTGGAGCCAGAAGCCCAGCGCGGCGGATGCGGGACGCAAGGCGTTCCTGATCAACCGGATCGGCGACTTCGGGTTCCTGCTGGGACTCCTTCTCCTGGCCACCCGGCTGGGGGCGCTGGACTACACCACCGTCTTTGCGAAGGCGGAAACGGTGTTTCCCGCCGGCTCGGGCATCGCCCTGGCCGTGGCCCTGCTCCTGTTCTGCGGCGCGGTGGGGAAGTCGGCCCAGTTCCCCCTGCATGTCTGGCTTCCCGACGCCATGGAAGGCCCCACGCCCGTCTCCGCGCTCATCCACGCCGCCACCATGGTGACGGCGGGTGTCTACATGGTCTGCCGGTGCCATGTCCTCTTCGCGCTGTCGCCCGCCGCCATGACCTTCGTGGGCTGGACCGGCGCGTTCACCGCCCTGCTGGCCGGGGTGATCGGGTTGGCGCAGAACGACCTCAAGCGCATCCTGGCCTACTCCACGGTCAGCCAGCTGGGCCTCATGTTCCTGGGCGCGGGCGTGGG
The DNA here is from genome assembly GCA_023265785.1 of Candidatus Coatesiibacteriota bacterium. Lineage (GTDB taxonomy): Bacteria > Oederibacteriota > CAKKQC01 > CAKKQC01 > CAKKQC01 > JAHFSL01. The sequence continues at coordinate 5,650 of JAHFSL010000092.1, forward strand.
CGCGTGGGACGCGGCCATGTTCCACCTCTTCACCCACGCCTTCTTCAAGGCGCTCCTCTTCCTCGGCGCGGGATCCGTGATGCATGCCATGGCCGGTGAGCTCGATGTCTGGAAGATGGGCGGCCTGCGCCGGGTCCTGCCGGTCACCTTCGCCACCTTCCTCGTCGGCACGCTGGCGCTGACCGGCGCGCCGCTGACGGCCGGGTTCTTCAGCAAGGATGAACTGCTGTGGCGCGCGTTCGCGGCCCACGAGGGTGGGCGGGCGCTGTGGGCCGCCGGGCTGGCGGCCAGCCTGCTGACGGCGGTGTACTCCTTCCGTGCGCTTATCCTGGTCTTCTTCGGCGAGGCGCGGTGGGACCACCATGCCGTCCACCCCCACGAGTCCCCCCGGCTGATGACCGTGCCGCTGGTGGTGCTGGCCGTGGGGGCGGTCGGGACGGGCTATCTGTGGCTCCCGCACTTCGCCGGCCACTTCACGCCGTTCGCTGAATTCCTTGCGCCCGCCCTGGGCGGCGGTCTCGCGGAGGCGCACGGCGAGGTGGAGCCCGTCCGGCCCCAGCTCGTGGCCATGGCGGCGGCCGTGGCGGTGTTCCTGGCCGGGCTGGGCTTCGCCATGGGGCTGTACCGCTCCGCGGGAGCCGCCGCCACGCGGCTGGCGGCCCGGCTGGGCGCCCTCCACGAGCTGGCGCACGAGAAATTCCTGTTCGACGAGGTCTTTGCGGCGGTGTTCGTCCGGCCGCTGTACGCCGTGGCCGGGTTCCTCGAGCGGCGGCTGGACCGGGGCGTGATTGACGCGGGGCTGGACGAGGCCGCGGAGGGTGTGGCCGACGCCGGCGAGAGCGGCCGGGTCTGGCAGAGCGGGTACCTGCGTCATTACGCGCTGGCCATTGCGCTGGGTGCCGCCCTGCTGGCGCTCCTGCCCCTGCTCGACTCCCTGCTGGCGGGGGTGGTCCGCTGATGGGCATGCTCGGTACGGTCATCCTCCTCCCCGCGGCCTGCGCCCTCCTGCTGGCGCTCCTCGCCCCCCGGCTGGCCGCGCCCACGGTCAAGGCGCTTGGGATCGGCGCGGCCGTCTTCATCTTTCTCCTCTCGTTGGGCCTGCCCGCCGGGTTCCATGCCGGGGGCGGGTGGCAGTTCGTCGAGCACCTGCCGTGGATTCCCCGACTGGGAATCGCCTGGGCGGTCGGGGTGGACGGCATCAGCCTGCTCATGGTCCTGCTGACCACCGCGCTGACGCCGCTGGCCCTGCTCTCGGCGTGGGGCGGGAGTACGGGAGGGTCGAAGGCCCTCACCAGCCTCATGCTCCTGCTGGAGACCGCCATGCTCGGGGTGTTCTGCGCGACCGATCTCTTCCTCTTCTATGTGTTCTGGGAGGCGAGCCTCATCCCCATGTATTTCATGATCGGGATCTGGGGTGGCCCGCGCCGGATCTATGCGACGGTCAAGTTCTTCCTGTTCACGATGGCCGGCAGTGTCCTCATGCTGGTCGCGATCCTGACCCTGGCGCAGGCGGGGCTGGCCCGGACGGGCACGCCCTCGTTCGACCTGGCCGCGCTGTCCGCCCTGCACCTGGATCCCGGGACCCAGATGTGGATCTTCTGGGCGTTCTTCATCGCCTTCGCCGTCAAGGTGCCGGCCGTGCCGGTGCACACCTGGTTGCCTGACGCCCACGTGGAAGCCCCCACCGGGGGCAGTGTCATCCTGGCGGGCGTCCTGCTCAAGATGGGCGGGTACGGGATCCTCCGGTTCTGCCCGGCGCTGGCGCCCGACGCGCTGTACGCGATGCGGCATGTGCTCGTCGGGCTGGGGCTGGCCGGCATCCTGTACGGCGCGGTCATGGTGATGGTCCAGACGGACCTCAAGCGGCTGATCGCCTATTCGTCCGTGTCGCACATGGGGTATGTCGTGGCGGGGATCGGGACGCTCACCGTGGCGGGGTTGAGCGGCGCGGTGATCCAGATGGTGAGCCACGGGCTGGCCACCGGCGCGCTCTTTGCCTGCGTGGGCATCCTGTACGACCGCACCCATACCCGGGACCTTGCGGTGTACGGCGGCGTGGCCCGGCGCCTGCCGCACTTCGCCTGGGCCTTCCTGCTGGTGACCATGGCGTCCATCGGCCTGCCGGGGACGAGCGGATTCGTGGCGGAGTTCCTGGTGATGCTCGGACTGGCGAAGGTCTCCATGGTCTCCGCCGCGCTGGGCGCCGGTGGGGTGATCCTGGGCGCCCTCTACATGCTCACGATGTTCCGCCGGGTGATGCACGGCCCGGTGACCACCGACGCCGTCCGCGACCTCACCCCGGTCACCCTGCGGGAGAGTCTTTCCCTGGCGGCCTTTATCGTCGGGATCCTCGTGCTGGGCGTCTGGCCGGCCCCGTGGCTGGCGGTCATCCAGCCTGACCTCGTCCGGGTGATCGG
>JAHFSL010000093.1 GCA_023265785.1 Candidatus Coatesiibacteriota bacterium
TTTCCCCGCCTTTCTGCTGGCGCTGGCCGGATGCGCCGACCTGCTCGTGGACCCCGCGGGCACCGCCACCCGGTCGAGCCCGTATCCCCCGCCGTCCTACGACTGGCATGAGGCCGCCGAGCGGTCCGCGATTCCCGACCTGCCCCGGGATTTCTGGCTCCTCGTGATCGCGCACGAGGGGCTGACGGCCATGCCGACCTGGACCTGGCTCGCGATCAACACCTTCGGCCAGGCCCAGCGCGGCGACTCCCACAGCCTCGGCGGGATCACGCGACAGTGGCTCATTGCCGGCGAGGACCTCCAGCGGCTCCAGGCCCTGTTCGGCCGGGACACGGTGGACGGGCTGGCCGGGAGCAACATCACCACGGCGGGCCGGTGCGCCGATGGCCGGCCGGTGGTCACCGAGGTGGGCAACCGGTCGATCATCTGCCGACTGGACGGCCGCGATCACTTGATCGTGCTCTCGGACGCGTGCACGATCCCGCCCGAGCTGGCCGAGGAAGTCGGCATCCTGGACCGCCTGGGCGGCCTCACCCACTGACCCCACGTCAGCGCGCCGGCCGGCGCGCGACGAGCCAGAGCCCGATCGCCAGCCCGACCAGTCCCAGTCCCTGCGAGGGGGTGAGGGTTCCGAAGAGCAGGTCACCGCGCGGATCATCGCGCAGGATTTCCATTCCGTACCGCACCACGGCATGGACCACCAGGAAGATCCCGAAGGACCGGCCGGGCCGGGCCGGATGCGGCGGGATGATCCAGAGGAGGCCGCCCAGCGCCAACGCGGTGGCGGCTTCGTAGAGCGGGACGGGGTGCCGCGGCAGGCCATCGCCCAGCGAAGGCACCACCAGCCCAGCGGCGAAGGGTTTGCCGTAGCAGCAGCCGTTGAGGAAGCACCCGATCCGGCCCAGCGCCTGGGCGAACCCCATGCCCGGCGCGATGGCGTCGGCGTAAGCCAGCGCCGGGACGCCCCGCCGGTTCAGCCACCACAGCGCGCCCAGCGCGCCGCCCAGCACCCCGCCATAATAGACAAACCCGCCGCGCAGGAGGCCCAGCAGGTCGGCGGCGCTCCGCACCGGGCCCGGACCCACGGTCAGGAGGTACATCACCTTGGCCCCGACCAGCGCGGCGAGCAGAACCGGGACCGCGCTGTCATACACCACCTCGGGCACCAGCCCGCATCGCGGCGCACGCACCGCCGAGGCCCAGGTGCCCAGCGCGAAGGCCACCGCCACCATGAACCCGTACGCGTACAGGGTGACGGGGCCGAGCGCGATCAGGACGGGGTGGATGGCGCTTCCTCCGGCACCCGCCACAGGACGAGCATCAACAGGCCGGTCCCCACGCAGATCGCCGAATCGGCGGCGTTGAAGGTCGGCCAGTGGAATCGGCCGATCCACACGTCCAGAAAGTCCACCACCTCACCGTACCGGAACCGGTCCACGAGGTTGCCAACCGCCCCGCCCGCGATCATCCCCAGCGCCAGCCGGCCGGCGAGGGTCCGGCTGGCCTGGCCCCAGAGATGGGCCAGGAGCCATGCCGCCGCCGCCAGCGTCAGCAGGAAAAACGGAACGCGGTAGCGCCACGCCAGGGTGCCGAACATCCCGAACGCCACGCCGGGATTGCGCACGTGGACAATCTTGAAGACGCCCTCCACCAGCCACACGCCCTCGCCCAGCCCGTACGCGGCCTCGATCCAGCGCTTGCTGGCCACATCCACCGCCAGCACCACGGCCGCCGTGCCCGCCACCGCCGCGTGCCGGGCCAGCGCCGCGCGGGTCCCCGCGGCCGCGGTCACTTTTTCGCCGGGTGCTGCTGGAGGAACTGCTTGAGCAGGTCGGTCACGGCGTGCGAAATCTGGTCCAGCACCGGGAACATGTTGAAGACCGCCAGGGCGTGGTAAATGAGCCAGGACAGCAGGGCCAGGGTGATCGCTCCCATGACGCCGCCGCCCACGAACAGCCCGACGCCGCGCGCCAGCCCCCCGATGAAATTCGTCCACATGAGCTTCCAGGGCCGCTGGACCAGCTCGGCGAACTCCGTGAGGTTGGTGGACTCCAGCCGCTGGGCCAGCCGGAGGACATTGGCGTTCAGGGCTTCGATCGCTTTCCGGTCAAGGCCGGACTCACCCTGCGGGGCGCCGGGCTCCGTCATCCCACCGCCTCGGCGCACCGGGTGCACAGGTCGGCGTGGCCCGCCACGGTCCCGACCTCGGGCTTCACCAGCCAGCACCGGCCGCACTTGGCCCCGGCGGGCGGGCTGACCCCGATCCGGAGCGTGCCCGCGGGGGTGACCGCCTCGAAGGACCCGGCCGGAGGTGCGGAGAGCTGGACCTGTGACACGACAAGCAATTCTGGCAGGTCCGGTTCGGCCGCCGCAAGCCAGCCGGCCCAGTCCCCGGTTCCGGCCAGTGCCACGCGCGATTCCAGCGGCATGGCCACCGTTCCGGCGGTTTTCGCGGCCTCCAGCGCCCGGTGCACGGCATCACGCAGTTCATCCACCCGGGCGGATGTCACGGCCAGGTCCTCGCCCGCCGCGGTCACGGGCCACTCCGTCAATTGCACCAGCGACCGGCCGCCCGTGAGCCCGGCCGGGGCGTGCGCCCAGGCATCCTCCGCGGTAAACGGCAGGATGGGGGCCAGCATCCGGACCAGGGCGCCGAAGATCTCGGCCAGCACGGCCTGCGCCGCCCGGCGGCCCGGGTCGCCGGCGCGCGAGGCGTAGAGCCGGTCCTTCAGGACATCCAGGTAGAGGGCCGAGAGGTCCACGACGCAGAACTGGTGGATCTTCTGGCAGGCGTGGTGGAAGGCGTATCGGTCCAGATCGGCGGTGGCCTCGCGCACCAGCCGCGCCAGCCGCCAGCGCATGACCCGGTCCACGGTGCGGTATGCCGCCGCCGTCGGGGCGGCCTCCGGCGCCCAGTCCGCGAGGTTGCCCAACAGGAACCGGAGGGTGTTCCGCAATTTCCGGTACGCCTCCTGGATGCGGTCCATCGCCTCGGCCGAGAGGCGCATATCCGCGGTGGACTCCTCGGCCAGCGCCCACCACCGCATGACATCCGCCCCCCACTTGCCCACCGCATCGTCCAGCGTCACCACATTCCCCACCGACTTGGACATCTTGTCGCCCTGGGGGTCGAGCACCCAGCCGTGGACCAGGACCGCCTTGTACGGCGCCTGCCCGTTCAGCGCCACGCTCGTCAGGAGGGACGACTGGAACCAGCCGCGGAACTGGTCCTGTGCCTCCAGGTACAGGTCAGCGGGAAAGTGCAGGTCCTCCCGCGCCTTCACGACGGAGGTATGGGTGACCCCGGAGTCAAACCAGACATCCAGGGTGTCCGTTTCCTTCCGGAATTTCCTCCCGCCGCACCCCGGGCACCGGGTGGACGCGGGCAGGAGCGCCTCGGCGTCCCGGGTCCACCAGACATCGGCGCCTTCCTCGGCCACCCAGTCGCGCACCGCACCCAGGCTTTCCTCGGTGGCCAGCACCTGGCCGCAGGCGGTGCAGTAGAACACCGGGATGGGCGTCCCCCAGACGCGCTGGCGGGAGATGCACCAGTCCGGCCGCAGGTCCACCATCCGGCCCATCCGTTCACCGCCGCCCTCCGGCGTCCAGGCCACGGCCCGCGCCGCCGCCGCCGCGCGCTGTTTCAGCGCCTTGTGGTCCAGCGCAATGAACCACTGTTCCGTCGCCCGGAAGATGACCGGATTCTTGCAGCGCCAGCAGAAAGGGTAGGAATGTTCCAGGACCCCCTCGTGCAGGAGCGCGCCCTTGGCCTTGAGCAGGGCGATGAGCGGTGCATTGGCCTCGAAGACATGAACCCCCGCGAACTCGGAGAACTCCGGGGTGAACCGGCCGCGCTCGTCCACCGGAGCCAGGACGGGCAGGCGGTACTCCACCCCGGACCGGTAATCCTCGTCCCCGTGGCCCGGGGCGGTGTGGACGATGCCCGTGCCCGCGTCCAGCGACACATACTCCGCCAGGATCCCGACCGATTCGCGGGGCAGGAACGGGTGCGCCGCCTTGAGTCCGGCGAGCGCCTCGCCCGGGACCGACGCCACCGTGGTGCCCTTGAGCCCGGCCAGCACCAGCACCCCGGGTGCCAGGTCAGCCGCCAGCAGGAGGAGGGCCTCCCCCGTGTCCACCAGGTCGTAGGTCACCTTGCGGTTGAAGGCCAGCGCAACATTCGCCGGCAGGGTCCACGGGGTGGTGGTCCAGATCACCGCATCGGCAGGCCGCCCGGCAACCGCACCGCCCACCGCCTTCCGGAACGCTTCCGGCCATGCCGTGACCCGGAATTTCACATACACCGACGGCGCGACATGCGGGCCGTACTCCACCGCGTTTTCCGCCAGCGCGGTCTCGCAGGACGAGCACCACAGGACCGGCTTCTTGCCCCGGAAGATGTAGCCCTCACGGATCAGCCGGCCCACCGCCTCGATCTCGGTGGCCACCAGTGCCTTGTCCATCGTGAGGTAGGGATGCTCCCAGTCGCCCACGGCACCGACCCGCTTGCGCTGTTCGCGCTGGACCCGCACGAATTTCATGGCAAACTCCGCACAGGCCTTCCGCAGGGCCAACGGGTCCACCTCGCGCGGCTTGAGGCCCGCGGTCTTCAGGTACTGGTGTTCGATGGGCTGGCCGTGGCAGTCCCAGCCGGGGATGAACGGTACATCGAACCCCCGGAGGAACTTGTAGCGCAGGACGGCGTCCTTGAGCACATTGTTCAGCAGGTGGCCCAGGTGGGACTGGCCATTGGCGTAGGGCGGCCCGTCGTGCAGGATGAACCGGTGCGCCCCCCGGCGGGCGGCCCGCATGCCCTCGTACAGTTTCGCGCGCTCCCATGCGGCAAGGAACTCCGGCTCACGGCGCACGAGGTCCGCCTTCATCGGGAACTCCGTGCGCGGCAAATTCAGGGTTGAACGGTATTCAGTCTTATCGGCCATGAGTGTGCCCTGGGGGTCAGCGAATCGAGGTGCGGGAACGGACGGGACCGCGCGTCACGGTGGCCTATTGTACCCCACCCCGTTTGGGCGTCCCGGCCGGTCATCACCGGTCACCATGTAGTACTTCCTGAAGGCGGGCCAGACTGGACCGCCGGCGGCGCAGTTCCAGTTGGCCATGGTCACCCACACGCCCCGGGACACCTCGTCCGCGGAAAACCGCGCCGCCAGAGGAAGCTGCGCGGCGCGCCACCCCGCCAGGTCCTTCCCCACCTGGCGGCCGGCGTCGCCGGCCGCGCGGGCACCCACCACGGCGAAGAGCGCGACCGTCCACGCCGCGGCCAGCCGGCGGGAAGCGCACCCGGCGATGCCTGCGGCGAACCAGGGCATCGCCACCGCGACCATGGCCATCGACGCGACCCACTGCCGGTCGAAGATGACATAGGACACCCTCCACGAAAGCCAGGAGACCAGGACGGACAGCCCGAGCCCCAGCGCCATCAGTCCCGCCGCCGCCCGCGCCCGGCGCCGGCTTTCCCGGTCTCCCCGCCTCTTCCAGACCCCCCAGGTGGCGAGCGCCATGAGCGGAACACACGCCGCCATGACGGGGGCCAACCCGCCGAACGCGGCCCCGTGCGCATGAACCAGGCTCCCGACGGCGGCGGCACCGGCGCCGATGTTGGCGAACGGGTCGTAAGGAAACCGGCCGCCATGGCGCATCCAGGTCGCGGACCCCAACGCGAGATACGCGATCGCACCCGTTCCGGCCAGCGGCAGATCGGCATGGGCCACCGCGGCGCGCGTGGACCACCGGTGCGGTCCCGGCCGGTCGTTCACCAGCAAGGTGTACACGCAGACCCCCAGGGCATACAGCGGGAAGTAGGGGTGAATCAGGGCGCCCGTCAGCATGCCCGTCCACCCCAACCAGCGAACTCCCGGGCGCCGCCGCATCGCCACCGGTTCCGTGTAGTACGCGAGCGTCGCCAGCGTGGCGGCCGCCAGCGGCAGGTACGGCCGGGCATTGGCGAGTTGATCCATGAGGGGCGTCGTGGCGTACAGCACCAGGATCCCCCAGGCCTGCCAGCGGACCGGCAGGCCCCACCGGGCGTACAACCGGAGCGCGGACAGGAACAGGAGCACCCCCGCGAGATAACTCGGCAGGCGAAGCCAAAACTTGCCGGCGCCGAAGGTCCGGAGCAGCCACCAGTCGACCATGATGTACGCGCCCGTCTGGCCGTGGTTGACGCCCCCCGTCGAGGCCTGGATGACCCGCCAGGCATCGCCAACGGAATCGTAGGCACCGAAGATGAACTGGAGCACCTCATCGCCCCACAGCGGCCGCCAGAAATCAGCGGCCAGCAGCAGACCCACCGCCGCCAGGGCCCCCGGCCAGCCCGCTCCTCGGTCATGCGTCACGGGAGGCGGGACCGGACCATGCCTAGGGGGCGCCGGTCAGGCCGCCGAAGGCGAGCAGGGGCTGGGGGTGGAGCCCCAGCCCGAGGATGAGGATGGCGAGGAAGAGGATGGCGACCCAGCCCTCGGGTGAGATCGCCAGCGGTTCCGGGGCGGGGATCTCGTGGCCGTGCGCGTCGGTGCGGCCCTCCATATAGACGGGCACGAGCAGGCGCAGGTAGAAGCCCACGGACACCACGCTCATGGCCACGGCCAGCAGGACCAGCCAGATGCCGCCGTTCTCCAGGACCAGCCGGAAGACCAGGAACTTGGCGAAGAACCCCGCGGTGGGCGGCAGGCCGGTGAGCGAGACCATGAAGACCGCCAGCATGAGCGCCAGCCCGGGTGCGCGACGGGCCAGTCCGCGGAACCCATCCACCGTCGGCGCCAGGCCCGCGCCCTCGGCCGCCGCGATGACCGCGAAGGCGCCGAAGGACATCAGCGCGTACGCCAGCAGGTACGCGAGGACGGGCCCCATGGCCTCCGGCCCGCCCACGGAAAACGCGGTCGCGACATATCCGGCGTGCGCCACCCCGGAGTAGGCGAGCATGCGCTTGAGGTTGCGCTGAGGCAGGGCCAGCAGGGTGCCGGTCACCATGGACAGCGCGGCGATGACGGCCAGCGCGGCGCGCGCGCCCGGCAGGGTCCCCGCCCCGCCCTCCAGGACCACCCGGGCCAGCACGAAGAAGCCGACCGACTTGGAGGCGGCCGCCATGAACCCGACCACCGGCGTCGGGCCGCCCTCGTAGACATCGGGCGCCCACATGTGGAACGGCGCCAGCGCGCACTTGAACGCCAGTCCGGTCCCGATCAGGCAGAGCGCGAGCCGGTCGGAGGGCCCCCAGCCTTGCGGCGAGCCGAAGACAAAGGACCCGCCCGAGCGCCAGAGCAGGGCCAGCCCGTACACGAGGAAGGCCGTCGAGAACGCCGAGAGCAGGAAGTACTTGAGGGCGGCCTCACGGGCGGCCCGGTCATCGCGCCGGGCTCCCAACAGAGTCGCGAAGGCGATGGAGGCCATCTCCAGGAAGATGAAGAGCACGACCCAGTGACGGGAGGCCGCCAGCCCGGAGAGTCCCGCCGCCGCGAACAGCAGGAGCACGACATACTCCGCGACCACGCCCGCGGGCCTGGACGCGCCGAACGGAAGCGAGATGAGGAAGGTGAGCAGGAGGAGCACGAGGACCAGCAGGCGGGCTGCCGCGGCCAGCCCGTCGGCGGACAACTGCCCGCCGAACACCAGCCCGTCGGGCGCGCCCGGAGTCCGGGCCAGCGCCCCCAGGGCGACGAGGGCCACGGTCACGCCCCACCAGATCGGCCCGCGGTCGCCGCGCCGGCGGACCAGGTCGGCGGCCAGCAGGAGCATCGCCCCGCCCGCCAGCACCAGTTCGGGAAGGATCGCGCCCAGCGAGAGCGCCAGTTCGGCCCTCATCCCCCGGCTCCCGGCACGACCAGCCCGAGCACCCGGACGAGGTCGGGCTGGATCACCGCCAGCCACGGGGCCGGCCAGACGCCCAGCACGAGGATCCCGGCGATGAAGGCCGCGAGCGACAGGCCCTCCCGCAGGGTGACCGGGGTGAGGTCGCGGACGGCGTCGGTGGTCACCGGGCCGTGCATCACCCGGCGGAACATCGTGAGCATGTAGAGGGCGCCCAGGATCACCCCACCGGCGCCCAG
>JAHFSL010000094.1 GCA_023265785.1 Candidatus Coatesiibacteriota bacterium
ACCGGAGGAGTGGGAGATCTGCAAACTTCAGGGCGCCAAGCTGATTCCGCTGGGCAACCTGCCCGACCGCGTCAGCGAACTGGACTCCGCCGACGAGATCGTGGCGTACTGCCATACCGGCATGCGCTCCGGGCGCGCGACCCAGTTCCTGAAACAGATGGGCTTCGCCAAGGTCCGCAACCTGACCGGTGGCATCGACGCTTGGTCGGACGAGATTGATCCCGAGGTCCCCAAATACTAAGTCGAGGAGCGCGCTAGAACCCCTCGGCGGAGCGGATGGTCCAGAAGTCGTCGGACAGATTGCGCCGGTCCAGGTATTCATAGGGGATGGTGCCGTAGCCGGACCGGCCCCAGCCCCGGCCCCAGGAGTTGCGCAGGCGGAAGACCTGGCGGGCATCGTCGTAGCCCACCGCGAGGACGGCGTGGCCGCCAACGGCGCGCTCGGTAATGTCGGGCAGGGGGATCTCGCCGGTCCGGGCCACCCGGTCTGACTGGAGGCTCTCGTAGACGGTGAACCCGAAGACGAATGGAAAGCCTTCCGCCAGGCAGGCGCGCATCTCGGCCACGGTGAGGAGTTTCCGGTAGGCGGTCACCTGATGATCCAGCGCGGCCGCGTAGGCGGCCGCCGGGGGGCGGGAGGAAAACAGCCCCGGCCGGTAGGGCCAGAGCCGCTCCCTGCACACCCCGGTCTTGGCCAGTGTCTTGATGCCGTCCCGGAGCATGGCGCCGGAGTCCGAAGCCACCGAGTGTTCAACGACCCGCTCGTTGTAATAGACGAAGAGGCGGGAGAGATCGGTGAACGGAGCGCCGTCCCGCAGTTCCAGGAACTCCAGTGCGCCAACCAGCGCGTTGGCGGTGCAACTCCCCAGCCGGCCCTGGTTCTCGACGGGCGAACACCCGCGGGAGAGATCCACGGAACGCGGCAGGCGGGTCGGCACGGACCGCACACCGCTCCACATCCAGTCCCGCGCGTCGGGCCGGTCCTTGAGCCAGCCGAACCCCCGGGCGGCCATCAGCGGGGCGTGACTTCACCCCGGCGATTCTGCTTCCAGGCATCCTCGCCGGTTCCTGTTACCGCCGGCCGGGCACGGCCATAGGAAATCGGGAAGAGCCGCTTCTCATCAATGCCCATCCGGACCAGATAGTCACGGACAGCATAGGCGCGCTTCCATCCGAGTTGAACGTTGTACTCATCCGTCCCCCGCTCATCGCAGTGGCCCGCGATCTCGATCTTGCTCTCCGGTTCTGCGAGTAATTGGTCAACCGCCACTTTGAGCAGGGTGCGTGCCTCCGGCCGCAGGTCGGCCTTGCCATACTCGAAATAGACATTGTCGAGGTGCAGGGCGGGCATCGAGGGAACGGCCGGCGTGGGAGCCGTGGCCGGTGCCACCGGGGCGGCGACGGGCGCCGGCGCCTCCTGGACGGCCGGCTTGGGATGGGTGGCACAGCCGACAATGACCAGGGCGGACACCAGGGCGAGGGACGAATGGAATCGTGGGGTGTTCATGCCCCAATCATATCAACGGGCGGAGAGCCCAAGAAGGGTGAGACCCGGGATCAGCGTGGCGACTGATCGCGGGCGGAAGGGCGCGAACAGGTCATGGCGCATGCCGGGCGTCACCCCGTGCCCCACGAGAAACGCCTCATCCACGGCGGGGGAGAGGACATCGGAGACGGCGTACACCGGGCGATCCTGCAGGACCTCCGCGAGATAGGTGCGGAGGCGGGTGATCGCCCGGGCCGGCGGGATGGCGGGATTGGCAAACCGCCAGTCCAGCACCATCAGCCGGCGCCGGGCGAAGTAGGGAATGTAGGCTTTGAGCGCGTTAAACTCGCCGGTCCCGGCAATTATGACGAGGCTTTCCGGCGGGGTGGCGGCCTCCACGGAATTGGCCACGCCCAGCAATGAATTGATGGCCGGATCAATCTCGCGGCGAAACGGTCCGCCGCCCACGGTCAGGACGACGGCTCCGGCGGCGAGCCAGCCAAGACCCTCGCCCCTTTTCCACCACGGGAGGACGGGCCGATTCCGTTCAGCGAAACCGAGGAAAACAATGACCAACCACGCGGGGAGCATCATGGCCCAGTACCGTGCGTGTCCAGCAGACCAGAAGGTGAAGAAGACGGCGTGGCAAAGGAGCGCCAGGCTGACCGCCTGGATGAAGGTGCGCCGACCGGCAGTCCGACGGCGCCAGCCGGTCACGAGCCCGTGGCCTGCGACGAGGGCGAATCCGAGCAGGCCGATGCCCGCGACGATGAGCCGGGCGGGCCGGCCGTCTGCTGCAAGCCCCACGAAGGCCTCGGTCATAGCGCGCGCGGTCAGCTCCAGACTGGCGAGGGACCATCGGCCGTAGTGCTGGACCGTTCCCGTCAGGGGATCGAATCCAACATACCCGCGGAGCCAGTCGAGCATCGCCGCCGGTCGGGCCAGGTGCAGGCCGAGGATCATTGCACCCAGGTACCCCGCGCCCACCGTGACCCCCGAGACCGCCAGGAACGCGACTGCGCGGGTCCACCGCTTCGTCGCCGGGCCGGTTTGCCAGATCAGCCACAGGCACGAGGGGACGAGCACGGCGGCGGCCTGGTGAATCAGGAAGGCGGTCCCGGTGAGCGCGCCGATTCTGGCGGTCGCCCACAGACTCCGGGGCCGATCCGATTCAGCAGCCAGCGAGGAGAGGACCAGGAGTTGCAGGAGCGTGGCGGGCAGTGTGGTGTCGCCCTGGGTCGCAAAATGCCAGGTCACATAGGAGGACCCCAATGTCACCGTCCCCGCATCCGCCAGACCGGATCCCACCCCGAGTCGCCGGAGGAGCCGTCGGAACAGGTACAGCACACCCAGTCCGCACGCCGCCGAGACCAGTTGCTGGAAGAACCAGGCACGGACGACAAAGCCGGTCGAGAGGAGGGCACTGTAACCCAGGAACACGGCCGGACAGTAGAGCAGGTGGTGGGGATGAAAGAGAAGGGCCGCGGGTCCTCCTTCGGAAACTCGCTCAATGGCCCCGGCAAAGACCAAACCATCAAAATAGTAGTCCTGCGAGGGATAGGCCAAGTAGAGCGCGGCAAACGCGGCGGAGATGACCAGCGTTTGGGGGCTCACTTCGCGGGGTGCCGCCCGCCCGGCGCTCAGGTCGGCCGGTTCAGGAAGGTGCGGTCGGATTCGCCCGGCCGACAGCCGAGCCACCGGCGCGAGAGCCGTTCCAGCCCCTCAAAGAACCGCAGGCGCTGGAGCAGGGGGTTCAACCAGCCGGTGGTGATGCAGTAGTACGTTTCGAACGGCGCCTCGTGGTGGATGAGGTGGTGTTGGCGCTCCAGGATCAGGCCCCAACGTTGGAACCGCAGGGCCAGCCGCGGCGGATGCTCCATGTGGGCCCACTTGTGGAACTGGTTGGTGGCCAGCACGCCGAGCGTGAGGCTCAAGGCCGACCCCAGGATGAAGACCGCGAAGAGGTCGCCGGGCCGGGGGTGAATCGCCACGGCGGTGGCCAGCAGGAGGGGCATGGAGACCACGCACGCATTGCCGTTGGTCTCGATCCAGTCATGCCGGGTGATGTCCTCGGGATCCTTGTGGTGTTCCCTGAACGGCTTGATGAAGTTGGGCACAAGGACGGGCATCTAGGGATGGCCGTACCGGTCCGCCAGCCAGTGGACCGATCCCGACAGGAAATCCGCCCCCACATACCCCAGCAGGATGGACCCGCCCAGCATCCAGCCGCTGGCCGCGCCGCCCAAGGCTTGAACCAGCCGCCACACGGTGAACCCCACGATCGGGGGGGTCACCGCGATGGCTACCATTTCAATCCGCCTGTGTTCCGCCATGAACGGCCATATTTTATCAGGTGGGGGATTGACACCCCCACGCGGAGAGTGCTATTTTCTTGCAGGCAGTCATCCTTTAAACCGGTCCTGCGAGGCCGGCAAGGAGTCAGGTTGATGGCAGAATCCGCGCCCCTGATCATGGATGCGCCCGCAATTGAGCGGGCCTTGATTCGGCTTTCGCGGGAGATCGAGGAGAAGAACCGGGACAGCCTGTCCCAGCTCGTGGTCCTCGGGATCCCCAACCGTGGCGATGAACTGGGCCGCCGGATCGCGGAGGAAATCAGCCGGCACACGGGGGTCAAGGTGCCCTTCGGGGTCCTCGATATCACGATGTACCGGGACGATGTCGGGACCCGCGCGGCGGTGCCCCGGCCCAGTGCGGTCCCCGTGCCCCTCGACGACCGGATCGTGGTCCTTGTCGACGATGTCCTGTTTACGGGCCGGAGCGTCCGGGCCGCCATGGATGCGCTGGCGGACCTGGGACGGCCCCGCGCCGTCCAGTTGGCCGTCCTGGTGGACCGCGGGCATCGTGAGCTGATGATCAAGGCTGATTTTGTCGGAAAAAATGTTCCCACGGCGCACGATGCCAATGTCCGGGTCGAACTGCAGGCTACTGACGGTGCCGACCGGGTTGTGTTGGAGGGCGGCGCGGCCAACGGCCAGAATGGTGGCGAGAAGCCCGCGGCCGCGCTTGCGCACAAGGACCTGCTGGGCATCGCCCAGCTGACCCGAGCCGAGATCGGGCTGATCCTCGACACGGCCGAGAATCTGGCCGATGTGGCCCGCCACCCGATCAAGAAGGTGCCCGCCCTGCGCGGTCGCACGATGGTGAACCTCTTTTATGAAAGCAGTACCCGCACCCGCACCTCCTTCGAGCTGGCGGCGGTCCGGCTCTCGGCGGACGTCGTAAACATCAATGTCCAGACCAGCAGTGTGTCCAAGGGCGAGACCCTGCTGGACACCGCCAAGACGCTGGAAGCCATGAGCGTGGACTTCATCGTGATGCGCCACGCCTCCTCCGGCGCCCCGCACACGCTGGCACGGCACCTCAAGGCCTCGGTGATCAACGCGGGGGATGGCTGGCACGAGCACCCCACCCAGGCCCTGCTCGATCTCTATACGGTCCGCCAGAAACTTGGCAGGATTGAGGGGGTGACCATCACGCTGGTGGGGGACATCCTGCACAGCCGGGTGGCCCGGTCAAACCTGCTGGCCTTCACGCGGATGGGCGCCAAGGTCCGGTTTTGCGGTCCGCCCACCCTCCTGCCCGAGGAGTTCCGCGCACTTGGTGCGGAGGTGATCTACGACCTCAAGGAGGCGCTCACCGGCGCGGATGTGGTGTATGTCCTGCGCCTCCAGTTTGAGCGCCACCGGATGGGTCTGATGCCGTCCGTCAAGGCCTACACCCAACGGTACGGGATCACGGCCGACCGGGTCCGGTGGGCCAAGCCGGGAGCGCTGGTGATGCATCCCGGCCCCATGAACCGGGGCGTTGAGATCGCCCACGATGTGGCCGACGCCCCCAACTCGGTCATCACCGATCAGGTGGCCAACGGCATTGCCATCCGGATGGCGGTGCTCTACCTGCTTGAAGCCGGACGCTCGGCGCGGGGTGGGGAGGCCATCACATGAACGGCCTGCTGATCAAGGGCGGCCGGGTGATTGACCCCGCCTCAGGGACGGACGGGGTGCGTGATGTCCTCATTGTGGATGGCAGGATCGCGGGAGTCGGGACAGGCCTCAAGGCCAACGGGGCCGCGGTGATTGACGCGAAAGGGCTCGTCGTGTCCCCGGGATTCGTGGACCTGCATGTCCACCTGCGCGAACCCGGCCAGGAGGGCAAGGAAACCATCGCCACCGGGACCCGGGCCGCCGCGAAAGGCGGTGTCACCTCACTGGCCTGCATGCCCAACACCGTGCCACCGCTGGACTCCCCGGCGCTCATCGGCCATGTCCTGCACAAGGCCGCGACGGAGGGCGTGGTCCGGGTCTACCCCGTGGGGTGCATCAGCCACGAGCGCAACGGCGAGGTCATGGCCGACCTGGCCGCCCTGCGGGAGGCGGGGGCCGTCGCATTCTCCGACGACGGAAATGCCGTCATGAACGCCCTGCTCACCCGCCGCGCCATGGTGAATGTGAAGGCGCTGGGGGTGCCCTATGTGGAGCATGCCGAGGACGAGCACCTGCTGGATGGCGGCGTGATGCACGAGGGGCGCACTTCGCTCCGGCTGGGCCTGCCCGGCCGCACCTCGCTGGCCGAGGATGTCATCGTGGCCCGCGACCTGATTCTGGCGGAGGCCGCCGGAGCCCATGTCCACATCGCCCACATCTCCTCGGCGGGTAGTGTGGCGCTGGTCCGGGACGCCCGTCGGCGGGGGATCCGGGCCACCGCCGAGGTGACCCCGCACCACCTCCTGCTGACCGACGAGGCCGTGGGAGAGTTCGATACCCGGTGCAAGGTGAACCCGCCCCTGCGCGATGAACCGCATCGGCAAGCGCTGATCGCCGGCGTGGTGGACGGCACCATCCAGGCCATCGCCACCGATCACGCCCCGCACGGGCCCCTCGACAAGGATGTCGAGTTCACCTCCGCGGCCTCCGGCATGGTCGGGCTGGAGACGCTCCTGCCGGTCTGCCTGGAGGCGCTGGTCCATCCCGGCCACCTCGACCTGCCCGGCCTGCTGGCGCGGCTCACGCACCTGCCCGCCCGCCTCTTCGACCTGCCCGGCGGCACGCTGGATGTCGGCGCCCCCGGCGACCTCTGCGTCTTCGATGAAAAGGCCGCGTGGGTGCTGGACGCCCGCACGCTGGCCTCGCGGAGCCACAACACGCCGTTTGACGGCCGGAAGCTCACCGGTCGCGTGGTCCACACCATCGTGGGCGGCCGCGTCATCGTGCGCGACGGGGCGCTGACATGAACTCCAAGGACCAGCCGAAGCGGCCCGCCCGCCCTGCCGCGCCGCCGGTCGGACGGCGCAAGCCCGCCTGGTTGGCGCTGGAAGACGGGTCGGTGTTCGAAGGGCTCTCCTTCGGCGCCGAGGGCGATGCCGAAGGGGAGTGCGTCTTCAACACCAGCATGACCGGGTATCAGGAGGTGCTGACGGACCCCTCGTACAAGGGCCAGATGGTGGTGATGACCGTGGCCCATGTCGGCAACTACGGGATCAACCCGGAGGATGGGGAATCGGACCGGGCGCATGTCGCCGGTTTTGTCGTCCGTGAGGCATGCGCCGAACCAAGCAACTGGCGCAGTCGTGAGGCCCTCCCCGCGTACCTGCGCCGGCACGGGATCGCCGGCATCGAGGGCGTGGACTCCCGCGCCCTGACCGCCCTGCTCCGGACCAAGGGCGCCCTGCGCGGGGTGATCTCCACCCGGGAGTCCAAGCGGGCGGCGCTGGTCACCCGGGCCCGGGCCGTCCCGCCCATCGAGGAGCGGGACCTGGTCCAGGAGGTCACCTGCTCCAAGCCCTACCCGTGGAACGAGCCGGTGTCCGTCCCGGGCACCCGTGACCTGCACGGCGGCCAGACCCAGATCGAGTTCGGGACGAATGGCGCGGCCGGTGGGCCGTTCCATGTGGCGGTCGTGGACTGCGGCGTGAAGCGCAACATCCTCCGGTCGCTGGTCAGCCAGGGCTGTCGCGTGACCGTGGTCCCCGCGTTTTCGACGGCAGGGGAGATCCTCTCACACCACCCCGATGGAGTCGTCTTCTCGAACGGCCCCGGCGATCCCGAGCGCCTGCCGAAAATCGTGGAGGCTGTTCGCGGCTGTATCCGGCGGGTCCCGGTCTTCGGCATCTGCCTGGGGCATCAGGTGATCGGGCGCGCGCTGGGTGGCCGCACCTTCAAGCTCAAGTTCGGCCACCATGGGGGCAACCACCCCGTCCGGCACACTACGACAGGCAAGGTGGCCATCACGGTGCAGAACCACAACTTCGCGGTGGAAGCCTCCTCACTCCCGTCCGAGGCGGAAATCAGCCATCTGAACCTCAACGACGGCACCGTCGAGGGCCTGCGCCACCGCAACCTGCCCGTCTTCTCCGTCCAGTACCACCCGGAGGCGGCCCCCGGCCCCCACGACGCCGTCCCGCACTTCAAGGAGTTTGTCCGCATGATGGCCGCCGACCGCGGCCACCGGAAGAACACCTGATGCCACGGCGCACGGATATCGAGCGGATCCTCCTGATCGGGTCGGGCCCGATTGTGATCGGCCAGGCGTGCGAGTTCGACTATTCC
>JAHFSL010000493.1 GCA_023265785.1 Candidatus Coatesiibacteriota bacterium
GGCCTCGTGCTCCTCGAGATCGAGGAGCACGAGGCCTTCTTCGCCCAGTTCGGGACCAGCCTGCCGGAGGAACTCCGGAAGGAAATGCTGGACCTCGGCAAGCGGCTGGCCGCCACGAACGGGAAGGTCGCGGCGTAGATGCACCGGGCAGGCGCCATGGCGGCCCTGCTTGCGGCGGTGGCCGTGAACTGCGCGGGGTGCGCGTCCCTGGCCAAAGGCTTTAACCAGGAAGTGAAAGTCAGCAGTGTGCCGCCCGGGTCGAAAATCTACCTGGATGGCGTCCCCACGGGGGTCACCCCCAAGTCGTTGTTCGTCCAGCGGTCGCGGGGTCACACGGTCATTGTGGAATCGGCAACGGGCGAGCAGACCGGCACCACGCTCACGCCGCATGTGAATGCGCTGTTCTGGGTGGACCTCCTGATGTTCTGGCCCGCCGTCTTCATTGATCTGGGCACGGGTGGGATGTACAACCTGGACCCGCCGGCCGTCATGGCCCTGCCCGGCGGGGGGGTGAACACCGGCGCCAATGCCATGGGCGTGGCGCCGGTCGTCGGCCGCCCGGTGGTAGCGCGCAAAATGGCCAACCTCGCGGTGGCCGATCTGGAGGCGCAGTGCGTTTCGGGCACCGACGCGGCGGTGATCGGTGATGTTCTGCGCAACCGGTTGATTAATGCCGGCGGCCTGCGCGTGGTGGAGAAGAAGAACATGGACAAGATTCTGACCGAACAGGCCTTCCAGCAGACCGGGTGTACCTCGCAGGAATGCGCGGTCAAGCTGGGCAAGCTCCTGAATGTCCAGGGGATGGTGGTCGGAAGTTTCGGAAAACTGCTCGGCCGGTACATCGTCAGCGTCCGTGTCGTTGAGGTGGAATCAGGCTCGGTGGTGGTGGCCGACGAAGCCAAGGGCGACACCCTGGACGCCCTGGAGAAAGGCCTGGACGAGATGGTCATCCGCGTCAGCCGGGCGGTGAAGTAGGTTCCCGGTTTGTCCCCTCCCTGTGGATGGGGCATGCGGTGTTTCGATGTGGGCGATCGTCCGGCAGATACGCGGGATGGTTGCGCGCGGCCTCGCCCTGAATCTAGAAGTAGTAGGAGATTCTGATGCCGAGTGAGATCGTCGTCTCGTGAACTTGGAACAGGGTGACTCTGTCGGTCGCCACGATGCTGCCATTTCCCGTCGTGCCGGTGACTGTCACCGTGTCCGAAAATCTTGGGGCTGCGCGAACGGACCCGGTCAGGGCAATCCCAAGGTGTGGACTGGTGCGGTACTCCAGGCCGATCTGTGAGTGGATCGAATAGGAAGTGTGGCGCTTGTAGTCCCAGGCGTAGCGGATGGAAACCGTATTGGGACCACCAAATTCATGGGTGAACGACATGAGTTCTGACTGGGTTTCATAGCGGACGAAAGAGGCGCCGGGGCCGACGAACCATCTCCAGCGATTCCCAATCCGACGGGTGTAGAGGAGTGCACCTCCCCCACCATCGAGGGCTCTCACCCGGATCTTGAAGGGCATCGATGTTGAGGCGTGGCCGTTGGTGCCTGTGACCTCGCTGCGGTAGGTGGCGGAGGCATCGTCGCCACCGGCAAGCATGTAGAACCCATCGAGGGCACACCAGGAAAGCAGCGGATACCGAAAGCCGATCTGGAAACTTCCGCCCTGCGCCCGGTGTCTGCGTTGACGAGCCGACTCTTGTACGAAGTCGCTCCAAATGTTCCCTGGTAGACGGGAGTTGGATGGGCCGTCACGCCGACGGGTCCCCACCCACCCGTGATCCAGACGCTCAACGGACCGGATCCGTTCGAAGGCAAGTCGGTTGGTGATGGCGCCCCGCCGCTGAGTTGGTGCATGAGGTCATCGGCAGAATCGTCAGCGCTGGAGCCGTCAAAGCCCTTGACCTTCGCAGACCGCTCCATGACGCCGGTTTCCACATCCACCAGGTGGGCGGAAAGGTACCTCACGCCGGCGAGGATGGCGTACTCGCCGACGACCATCTTCTGGACGTTGAGCAGTTTTCCGAGTTTCACCGCGCAGTCCGAGGAGGTGCATCCGGTCTGCTGGAAGGCCTGCTCGGCCAGAAGGGATTCCATATTCTTCTTGTCCACCACCCTGAACTTCCCGCAGCGCACGGCGGCCGACCGGACGAAGTCCGAGATCACGACCGCCTCGGACGCTGGTGCATTGGAAGCGCCAAAGTCCATGACGGCGACTGCGGGGAGGGCCGCTGGCGGCTCACCCAGGGCGGCCGCAGGCAGGAGAAGGGAGGCCCAGAGCAAGTGAGCGAGTCGCTTCCGGAGCATGATCACCCGCGCATTGTAAGGAGGGTGGATGGCGGGGTCAATGATCCAGCCCCGGGGCGGAAAGGGGGACTGACTGATACAATTTGTGTGGAGGGTTGCGGGGAATGGTAACCCAGGAGACTTGAAATCTCCCGCCGCGCAAGTGGCTTGTAGGTTCGAGTCCTACACCCTCCGATATACTAGGGATTCTTGGAGAGGTGGCCGAGTGGCCTAAGGCGGCGGTTTGCTAAACCGCTATCGGGGCTAAAACTCTGATCCCGGGTTCGAATCCCGGCCTCTCCGCACTTATCGGGTCTTGATAATCTCAAGGCCGCCCATATAGGGGCGGAGGGCGTC
>JAHFSL010000494.1 GCA_023265785.1 Candidatus Coatesiibacteriota bacterium
CATGGCTCCTGTCCGCTGCGACGGTGCGGGCGGTCCGTACGTCCCGGCAGGCGACGGAGAACCTCGCAGGGGCCGGCAACCAGGGCGGTGCGCTGGCGGTAACCGATGCGTGGGTCAGGGCGGCCCCTGACTCGGAGGAACCCTGGGTCCACCGCCAGTCATTCCTGGGCCGGCTGGGACGGCTCGCCGAGGCGGATCGTGCGGGCGCCACCGCGCTCAGGCTGGGCTACCCGCCAGGCTCCTTCTATCAGGACCGGGGCGTCCTGCGCGCCCGGCGCGCCGACTGGGCCGGCGCCGCGTCCGCGTTCCGGACCGCCGCCGCCCTGGATCCATCCCTCACCGCCCAGTCCCTGGCCGACGCCCAGGCCGCCGAAGCCGCACTTCCCCACCGGTCATCCCCTTGAAAGGGTGGTGACCTGACCTGCCCTCAGGTCACGACGCTCAGCATGGCCGCGACAATCTCGCGCGCCCACCCGAGGGCTTCGGTGGCCTGATCCTTTGTGAACACTTCATCGGACCCTGCCTCAGCCGTCTCGTCCCCATAGAGGCTCAATTCACGACGTTCGCGGAGCGTGGCGGACCACCCCGCGAACTGGTCAATGCGGTTTGCAAATGTCGTTGGAAAACGCAACCGGTGCTCCTTAAGAATGTCTCCGACATCGTGCCATTTGGGAGTTTCGACACCGGCATGGCGCAGGGCCGCCTTGAGCGCCAATTCGACTGTTTCCTGGCTCCGGCGAATCGTCAATCCCCAGGCGCCTGTTGGCAAAGCGGCCTCGGCCTGCTTGAGCGAAAGCCCCGCCTGGCGCCGGTGGCTCCGCGCCATGCTCTCATTGGTCAAATCTCGAACACCTCACCGGGGCGGTAGTCGGGCTTGAGGTCCCAGTACCAGCCGCCCTTGAACGCAACCCTCCGGGAGCCCAACCGTTCGAGGTTTGCCTTGACTTCGTCCAGGACGCCCCGCAGGAATCCCCCCTCATCGCGAAGAAGCCGGGCCTCATGCACCATGTCGAGGTAGAGCGGCGCGTGATACTGCGCTTCCGCGACAGTCTTCAGAACAGGGGAAAGAACCGGATAGGCACCAGGACCGAGCGCGGCACGCAGGCGGCGGCTAGCCTCACGCGTCGAGGGGATCACGAGGCGCTCGCGTTCCGCCCGGTCAACGGAAAGACCGTCACATACGACCAGCACGTCAACATCCGAATCAGGCCGGGCATTGCCACGCGCCCAGGAGCCGTACAGCGCGAGGCTGACCACTTTGATTTCCGGGATCGCCGCCAGCATGTTCCCCCACTCCAGGAGGATGCGCTCAATCGCCCCGCGCGGTTCCATCATTCCCATCCTACGGCATCCGGTCCGGATCGGCCGGCTTGAGGCCCAGGATGCGGCGCAGGCCCTCACGGAAGGACAGCGGCTCTTCGACCACCTGCTCGAGGATGGCGATGCGCTCCATCAGGACCCGGGCGAAGGCATCGTCGGATGCCTCACCCGGCCCCGGGATGGCGTCGGCGAACCGGATGGGCGGCCCAAACGCGACCTCGATCCGGCCCCAGGGAGACGGCCAGAGCCGGCCTTTCGGCCAGGAGGCGCGCGCCCCGGCGATGAAGGCGGGCACCACCGGGACTCCCGCCTCGCGGGCCAGCAGGCTGATGCCCCGGTGGGCGGACCCCAGCGTGCCATCCTCCGTGCGGGTGCCCTCGGGAAACACCAGCAGGAGGCGTCCGTCCTCGTGCAGGACCCGGATGAACTCCACCATGGCGTCCTTGTTGAACCCGGTCCGCCGCAGGATCGTCAGGCCGTTGAAGCCCCGGATCAGCCAGCCCAGGACCGGGACCCGCCCGACGGAGGTGGTGGACATGAACGCGACGGCCCGGTGGACCACGCCCGCGCCGATCCAAATCGGATCGAAGTAACTCGCATGGTTTGAGGCGATCAGCGCGCCGCCCTCGACCGGGACATGCCGCACGCCGCGCACCCGGTACCGGTAGAAGACCCGGACCCAGCACCAGATGATGGGGTGCAGGAACCGGTACGGGAGTCCCCCGCCGCGGTGGGCGGTGCCTTCCGGCGGGGTTGTCGCCATCATCCTGACCGCCCCGGAAATTACGGCGTGACGGGGTGGAGGAAATGCAGGAGCCCGAGCGAGAGTACGGGCACGTAGGTGATGAGGAGCACCCCCGTCGTCAGGATGATGAGGAACGGAATGGTCGCCCGGGCCACTTCGGACATGGGCTTCCCGAACCGATAGGAGGCCAGCAGGAGGTTCAGCCCCACCGGGGGCGCCAGGTACCCCAGCTCCAGGTTGGCCAGGAAAATGATGCCCAGGTGCACCGGGTCCACGCCGAACGCGGCGCCCATGGGGGTGATGAGCGGCACGACGACCAGGATCGCCGAATAGATCTCGATGACCGACCCCACGACGATCATGGCGACATTCAGCAGGAGCAGGAACACGACCTTGGAGTGCACATGCGCCTGCACGAATCCCGTCAGGAGTTCCGGCGCCCGGGCGTCCACGAGGTAGTTCGTGAATCCCAGCGCGGCGCCCAGGATCAGGAGGACGCCCCCGACCAGCGCCGTGCCGTCGGCCACCACCGGGAGGAGCCGGTCCCGGGCGGACAGGTCACCGTAGAT
>JAHFSL010000095.1:0-1343 GCA_023265785.1 Candidatus Coatesiibacteriota bacterium
GTTGAAACATGCCTCCAGCGGGGAATTGGGGCAAATAGAATGTTGTAGTCTTGATTCGTTCATCATTGATCGCTTTGACGCGTGGTGACATCACGGCTCCAATTGAAATGGCATCGGTGCCGCTGGAGATGATTTGACCAGTCGAATATGAGAGGCTCCACGAACAACCGGTATCAAGCCAGGTCACCATAAGCTTCATTCTCTTGTGCGCGTGAGATCTTGCAAAGTCATCGGCAATTTCAAATGCCATGCACGCCACGCCGTTCGAACGAAGGAGCATTGTGGTACGTGCAGTCCAATCGATCGGTTCGCCAAAATCCGTCCACTGGGGTGCACGACGAAAGGGAATGGCAGGGTCGGTGACGCATGAGGGCCAGTCCAGGAGATGAAGACCACGGCTGAAATCTCTGACCTTGAAATGCACGATGCCATGACGGCACTCGGTTTCCCGCAGCCAGCACCAGGCGTCGGGAGCGTCGGCGCCGGTCTTGCCGGCCTCCAAGTTGAAGAAGTTCGAAACCGCGGGATCGAGGGCGACTGCCTCGTCGCTCGTCCAGAGCGTCTTCATCCCAAGTGAAAGTGCCCGTAAAATTGCGGACCGGTACATGTGTGCCGCCCAGGGTTTGGATACATCACAGATTTCATTTTCATCCCCAAAATAACGACGGGGGGCATTCCAAATTTGGTGTTGTATATCTGTCTTGGGTGAAATCAAGGGGTGATTCCAGTCGGTGACGAAGTGGCCATCTTTATCGAGTGACTGACCCTGGCGTTCGAACAACTGGTTGTAGGTCTCGATCCCGCCGCCGCGCCAGCCCAGCCCGCCATCGAGCGCGATGTGGTCAATTCGTTCGCCCATCTTCGAGTAGGCTTCCCACTCACCATCGGGCGCGTCAATCCAGCCCGAACCAACCCAGGCGAGTTTCCCGGCGTTGGGACCGAATGCCCGGCCCCAGGCTAGAATGCGCTCGGTGAAGCATTCCTCCAGAAGGGTGGCGGTCATGCCCGCCACGCGCAGGTTGTCGAAGGCTTTGCGGGTGAACCAGAACTCCTCGCCCAGCGAGGTGGAGATACCGTGGACATACCACCCGAGCAGGGCCGGGTGGCCCGGAATGCCGGACTTGCCGAGCGCCGCGATGAATTTCAGGTGCTCCGCCCGCACGCCAGGATCCCAAGGCACCGCGATCCTGATCACGCACCCGGGATAGGCGTCATCCTCCTCCGCCGCCATGTCGGCGATGGGTGGGTGGTACTTGTCCAGAATCCATTGGGGAACATTCGTCTTCTCCTCACCCCACGGTGCCTTATCGTAGGCCTGGAAGGTGCGCATTCGGAGGAGAATC
>JAHFSL010000095.1:1353-8026 GCA_023265785.1 Candidatus Coatesiibacteriota bacterium
GGTTTCACCCCGGCGGGGAGCGAGAAATCCCAGCCCGGCGTCACGCTCAGAATGGCGGCCGTCAGCAGGGCGGGCGCGGCGGGCATGGGTATATCATAGTCCGGTCTACGGGGTGCTCTTTGGTTTGTTCATCAAGTTGAAACCGCTAATTAATTTCACGGTGAAGGGAGGGGCATGATGGCGAAGTCGGTGAAGTGGGGCGTGATCGGTTTGGGGAGTATCGCGAACCGGGTGTTGAAGGGTTTCCAGGCGACACCACCGGATGCGACGCAGGTTGTGGCCGTCGGCTCGCGCAATGCCGCCAAAGCCGCCGCGTTTGCGAAGACCTTCGGCATCCCCAAGTCGTATGACTCCTACGAGGGCGTCATTGCCGACAAGAATGTGGATCTCGTCTATGTGGCCCTGCCCAACCACCTGCACAAGCCGTGGACGCTCAAGGCCATCGCCGCCGGCAAGCATGTCCTGTGCGAGAAGCCCTTCGCGATGAATCTCAAGGAGGCCGCTGAGATGGTGGCCGCCGCCAAGAAGAAGGGCGTCTTCCTGATGGAAGCCTTCATGTACCGGTGCCATCCCCAGATGGCCCTCATCAAGGAGACGGTCCGCAAGGGTGCCATCGGCCAGGTCCGGATGATCAAGGCCGGGTTCGCCTACGGGGGCATCAACGATGACAACACCCGCATGGCGCTGGCCGAGGGCGGCGGCGGCCTCATGGATGTCGGGTGTTATCCCGTCTCCTTCTGCCGGATGGTGGCGGGGGAGGACCCGGTCGAGGTGCACTGCACCGGCGTGCTGGGGAAGAAGAGCAAAGTGGACGAGTGGGCGGCCGGTATCATGCGGTTCCCGGGGGGCGCGGTCGCTCATTTTGATTGTGGCATGATGGTCAATACGGACTGGACGGCGACGATCTACGGCACCCTGGGCAGGATCCATGTGACCTCGCCGTGGATCCCGGAGCCGAATGACGCGAAGCTGGAAATTACGCTGGACAAGGACGGGAAAACCAAGACCGTTGCCGTGCCGGCCAAGCATTACTTCGCCAACGAGGCGGAGACGGTGGCCCGGTGCATCCTGGGTGGGAAATTGCAGGCGGAAGAAATGATCTGGGCGGATACGCTCGGCAACATGAACACGCTGGATGCCCTGCGCAAGTCTCTGGGGCTGGCCTGGCCCGGGGAGAAGAAGGGCACGAAGCCAAAGGGAGGCTCACGCCGTGGGCAATAAGAACGGGAAGCAGGGCGGGAAATTGCGGGTCGGCGTCATCGGGGCCGGAATGATTTCCGGTTCGCACCTGGAGGCCTACAAGAAGGATGCCCGGGTCGAGACGGTCTGGGTGGCGGATGTGGTCAAGGAGAAGGCCGTGGCGCGCGCCAACGAGTACGGCGTGCCCAAGGCCGTCGCGGACTACGCCAGTGTGTTGAAGGAGGTGGATGCGGTCTCGGTGTGCACCCCGCCGTTCGCCCACCTGAAGCCCGTCCTGGACGCCGCGCGGGCGGGCGTGCATGTCCTGTGTGAGAAGCCGATGTCGCTGGCCTCCGCCGAGAGTCGGCAGATGGTGGACGCGTGTGCCAAGGCGAAGGTGAAGCTGGGCATCGCGTCCTCGCGGTCCACGCTGAAGTCCGATGTCCAGGCGGCCCGCGACCTCGTCGCCAAGGGGAAATTGGGCAAGGTGTACTACAGCCGGGCCACCACCCTGCGGCGCCGGGGCCGGCCCGGGCTGGACTTCTGGCCGGATGTCACCTGGTTCCTCGACTCCAAGAAGGCGGGAGGCGGTTCCATCATGGACATCGGCTGTTATGACATCGATATCCTGCTCACGATCCTGGGCGAGCCCCAGCCGGTTTCGGTCAGCGCGATCTCGGCGCGGGAGATCGGCAGTCAGCGGGTGCCCAAGGGCGTCATCCACGACACGGACGAGCACATGTCGTACTTCGTCCGGTTCAAGAACGGGAGTGCCGCGCACTTTGAGACCTCCTGGGCGGCCAACATGGACGGCGGTGACACGGTGATTTTCGGAACCGAGGGCGGGATCCGGCTGAACCCGCTCACCTTCTTCGGGGAGACCAACGGGACGACCCATGACGCCAAGCTGAACATCGGCAAGTGGTCGCAGTCACCGCAGGAGGACTTCGTGAGCGCCTGCGTGGGCAAGAAGGCCGAGCCGGACACGCCCGGCACGATGGGCCTCAAGGTCACGCAGATCATCGAGGCCGCCCTGAAATCAGCGAAGGAAGGAAAAGAAATTAGAATTGATTAGGAGGGGGGAAGCAGGGCCGCATACTGATGAAGACTGAAATATATGCGGTCCGCCGAAAGGGGGGAACCTCGGTTCCCCCCTTTGGGCTAAGCGGCTAGCAGACCCGCGAGGTCCTCCCACCGGCGCAGTTCCAGGTCAGGGGGGGGATCGCAGTGGGGCAGGCCGCCGGGGTTGTACCAGACCGTGGGCATCCCGGCGGCCCGGGCGCCCGCGACATCCGCCGCGGGATTGTCACCGATGTACCAGACCCGGTCCGGCTTGGCGCCCAGTTCGCCGACGGCAGTGAGGAACAGGACCGGGTCCGGCTTGCGCACCACGAAGTCGGCGGATGACATCACGAATCGAAAACAGCCCGCCAGCCCGTGCAGGCGCAGTTCGCGCTCCAGGGTCTCACCGGAAAATTCGTTGTTGGAGAGGACCGCGACCGGAAGCTCGCGGTGGGCCGCATCGGAGATGGCATCCAGCACCCCCACGGCGGGAATGTGCCAGGTGCACTCACGCCAGAATTCCCATTCCAATTCGCTTTCCGTGATTGTGAACGAAAGCCGGAACCGGTGCCGGAGATGGCGGAGGACCGCGCGCAGGGGCAGTTCAAACCGGGCCTCCTCGCGCCGGAGAGTCATGCCATCGGTGAGGTCGGCGAAGGCGGCGAAGACTTCGTCCGGGCGGACCCTCCCGTCGGAGTCGGCGTGGGAGAGCACCCGCAGGAGTCCGGCATGGGGGTCCCAGCGCTTGTTGATGAGGATCGTGCCGACCAGGTCCAGCAGGAGCGCGGCGGGCCGCGGAGGGGTCGTCACGGCTGGAGTCGGGTGGCGCGCCAGCCCCGGCGGGTGCGCTGCCAGAGAATCCGGTCGTGCAGACGAAAGAGGCCGCGGGTCCAGAACTCAATGGTGGCGGGGATGAGGCGGAACCCGGACCAGTTCGCGGGGCGGGGAACGGGCCGACCCCGGAACTTGAAGGCGAGCCGGGCCGCGCGGGCAACAAGTCGTGCGCGGCTCGCGATGGGCCGGCTCTGGGCGGACGCCCACCCGCCCAATTGCGACTGCCGTGGACGGGTCACCCAGTAGGCATCCGCTTCGGTGCCGGACACGGGCCGGATCCGGCCGGTGATCCGCACCTGCCGGCCCGCCTTGTGCCAGTAGAACGCCAGCGCGGCCCGGGGATTGGCGGTGAGCGCACGGGCCTTGGGCGAGCCCAGGTTTGTGTAGAAGGTGAACCCGGATTCGTCGGCGCCCTTGAGCAGGACATACCGGACTGCGGGCCGGCCCGCCCGGCCGGCCGTGGCCAGCGCCATGCCGTCGGCCTGCGCCTCGTGCGCGCGGCGGGCGGCGGCGTACCAGCGATTGAACTGAATCACCGGGTGGGCGGGCATCAATTTGATTGTAGAATACCCCCAGATGGAGCGGGCCAGAATTGTGCTCATTGGAGCCGGCAGCCGGTCATTCGGCCCGGCGACCGTCCGGGATGTCCTGTTGAGTGGGCCGTTGGCCAGACGGGGCGTGCACCTGGTGCTCATGGACCGGTCGGCGAAGGCCCTGCGGGAAACCGTGGCCTACGCGCGTCAGGTCAACCGAAAACTGGGCGGAAAGGCGATGGTGTCCGGCACGACCTCCCTCGCTGCGGCCATTCGCGGTGCGGCCGCCGTGGTGAGTGCCATTGAGGTGGACCGGTACCGGTACTGGTCCCAGGACTTCCATGTGCCGCGCAAGTACGGGTTCCGGCAGATCTACGGTGAGAACGGCGGGCCGGGCGGGCTCTTCCACGCCCTGCGCAACATGGGGCCCACGCTGGAGATCGCCCGGGCCATGGAGCGGCTGGCGCCGGGCGCCATCCTCCTCAACTACACCAACCCCGAGACCAAGCTGTGCGAGGCGGTGTCCCGGCTGACGAAGGTGCCCGTCGTGGGGCTCTGCCACGGCGTATTCATGGGGATGCACCAGATTGCCCACATCCTGGCGCGGCCGGTGGAGTCCATCGAGTTCGCCGCCGCGGGGATGAATCATTTTTCCTGGTTCCAGGTGATCAGGGACCGGAAGACCGGGAAGGACCTGTCCGGCGAGCTGGTGCGGCGCGAGCGTGCGGGTGACTGGCTGGCGGACTGGCACGAGATCGGGCTCTCACGAATTCTTTTCCGCCGGTTCGGGCTCTGGCCCTCGCCGGGCACCAACCACCACGGCGAGTACATCCGCTGGGCCGACGAGTTCTACGCAAGCGAGCCCCAGTTCTTCTATGACCCCGCGGACGGCCATCCCTGGGCCCCGGGCGGCACGGTGCCCGAGTTCGTGTATTCCCTGCGGCATACCGACACCAGGCGGCCGTGGATCGCCGGGGCCGTCACGGACGGCAAGGGGAGCCCGGATGACCGGTCCCGCAACCGGCCGCTGAAGCCCTCCAGCGAGTATGCGATCCCCCTGATGGAATCGCTCCTGTGCGGGGTGCGTCACGAAATCCTGGCGGTCAACATCCCCAACCGCGGGGCGATCCCGAACCTGCCCGACGATATGGTGGTGGAGGTGCCGGCGACGGCTGACGCGGGCGGCTGGCGGGCCCGGGCCATGGACCCCTTGCCCGAGCCGGTGGCCGCCATCTGCCGGACGCACGCGAGCATCCACAAATTGCTCGTGGAGGCCTGGGCCGAGCGGTCGAAACACAAGTTGCTCCAGGCCGTCCTGCTCGACCCGGTCGTCCACTCGTACCGCGGCGCGGTCCAGATGGTGGATGAGATGATCGTGCTCCAGCGGCGGCTCCTGCCGCCGCTTCGCTAACCCGGCCCCGCGTCCCGTGGCCGGCTCCGCGCTCCCGCCTCCCGCCACCCCGGTTTCGCCGCCGCCCGAGGCGCCGTCCGGTGCGGAGGTCCTGCTTTCGTTCGCGCCCTTCTTCCGGCCCTACCGCCGCCAGATCATCACCTGGTTCCTGATCTACGGGGCGTACTTCGCGTGCGGCATTTTCACTCCCATCGCCGTCAAGATCTATTTCGACACGGTCCTGCCCTCAAAGACAGGTTCCTCGCTCCTCATGTTTGTCGGGGCGTATGCGGTCTTCGCCCTGATCTACCACGGGCTCTACCTGGTGGGCATCCAGGGGACGGTGCGGATCATCGAGACGGTCGTCGCGGACCTGCGGCTGGCGGTCTACCGGAAGCTGCACCGGCTCACGATCAGCTACTTCGACAAGACGATGTCCGGCGAGATCGTGAACCGGGTCACCAACGACACGCGCCAGATCCTTGCGCTGGTGGGCGGCGAAATGGTGAATGTGGCCCTCCAATTCATGATGGGCATCGTCGCGTTGGTCATCCTGCTGACCTGGAACGCCAGCCTGGCCGCCGTGGTCCTGTGCTTCGTCCCGGTCTATGCGTGGCTGGTCCGGCGGTTCCTGCCCCAGGTGCACCGGGCGGCGCGCGCCTGGCGGCGCAGTGAGGACCATCTCTGGGGGAACTGGGGCGAGAAGTTGAAGGGGATGGCCCTCATCCAGGCCTTCACCCGCGAGCGCAAGGAGGCCCTGCGCCACCACGAGTTCGGGCATGTGGCGGCGGACACCTGGTACCGGATGACCATGCAGGGCACCCGGATGAACGTCCTGGGCGGGCTGACCTCGGGAATCTCCCGCCATTCGGCCTTCGCCCTGGGGTGCATGCTGGTGATCAACGGCGACATGCGGCTGGGGGAACTGCTCTCGCTGTCGGGGCTGATCGGGTACATCCTGACCCCGGTGGAAACCTCGTTCAACCTGATGAACACCTGGCAGCAGTCGGCCGTGTCCGCGGAGCGGATCGCCAAAATCCTCGCGGAGGTGGAGGAGGCCCGGCTCACCGAGGGGCGCCGGCGGGTGGACACCATCCGGGGCGAGGTCCGATTCGAGCATGTGGTGTTTGAATATGAGCCGGGCAAGCCGGTGGTGCGGGACGTCAATATCCTCGTGCCCTCCGGCACGAGCGTGGCCCTGGTGGGTCACACGGGCTGTGGCAAGACCACGCTTGTCAACCTCCTCCAGGACTTCTACCGCCCCCAGCAGGGCGCCGTGCTGATTGACGGGACGCCGACCACGGACATCCACCCCCAGGACCTGCGGCGGCACATCGGCGTCGTCCCGCAGGATGTGGTCCTGTTCCACGACACCCTGCGCGGCAATGTGGCCTACGGCCGGCCGCAGTCCACCGATGACGAATTGTGGCGGGTGCTGGAGGCCGCGCAGGTCGCGGACTATGTCCGGAGCCTGCCCGCGGGGTTGGATACGCGGCTGGGCGGGGAGGAGGGCATCGCGCCCTCGCAGGGGGAGTCCCAGCGGCTGTCCATCGCCCGCGCGCTCCTGATCAACCCTGCCATCGTCATCCTAGACGAGGCAACCTCTTCGCTGGATTCGCTGGAGGAGGCCCGGCTCCAGCTGGCCATCCGTGAACTCCTGCGCCGGCGCACGGCG
>JAHFSL010000495.1 GCA_023265785.1 Candidatus Coatesiibacteriota bacterium
GCTCAATCCGGTCCCGTCCCACCAGCTCCTCGGCGATGTCCCAGGCCTTGGGCGAAAACCCCCTGGCATTGAAGTGTTCCTTGAGCCCGCGGTGCATCATGGCCGCGCCCCACTCCATGGGGTCCTTGCCGGCATAGCCCTGCTCGTCAATCCAGCGGTTCACCTTCTCCGCCGCCGCCGCCCGGGTGAAACACCCCGGCACCGCCACCCAGCCATGGGCGATAAAGTGGTCCTGCTGGGCCCCGGTCAGGATCGGCATGGAGTCATTGTACCGGCGGTTTGCGTGGACGCAATTGCACGAGCCGAAAGCCATCGCAGTCAAACATGGGAAGGGCGCCGCCCGTCCACACCCCCAACCGGACGGCGACGGGCCGCCCCGCCCCCTCGAATCCCATGTCGCGCAGGAGGAACCGCCCCGCATGGGGCGTTGGCTCCACGGCACCCCCGGTCATCCGCACGGTGCCGCCGGCCTCAACCAGCATGAGGAAGACATGCGTGTCGTCCGCCCCACCGGAGGCGAGCCACATGGTGCAGGCGACCGCGTCCACGGTCGCCAGCTCCGGGAGCAGGGCGGGATCGAGCTCGATCTCCCACCAGCCCGCGACGCCGGGCGTGCGAACGCCGGTAAACCGCAGTCCGGTTCCCCCGGTCCGGGTCACGGTCAGTTCACCGGCACCCGAACCGGGCGACCGGTGCCACCGAGCGGGGTCCTCCCAGGGCAACGGCCGGCTCGTCCCCTCCTCGAGCGCCGCCGTGTCGAGGAGGAATCGGCTTTCGACGGCCGCCGCCTCCGCCCCGTCCGCGCCAACCGCGACCGCCCGTACCCGGGCGGGGGCCAGCGATCCCCCCGCAGGGGTCAGCCGGAACGGGAGGAGGACGCGACCGCCGTCCTCCAAGTCGAACGGGGCGGCCGTCCGGTCCGCCGTCCACCCGGCCGGCAGGGCCAGCCGAATCTCGCCCCGGCCCGGCGCGGCCGCGCCAAACCGGCAGACCTCGATCTCGTGAATGAAGGTGGTGGCCGAGCCGTCCAGCGTCCGGGCGTCCCGGTCCTTGTCCACCGGAAGCGCCGAACGGGCGGCCAGCACGAGCGCCGCGGTGCGGGGTGGCGGGAGGGGGGGCGATGCCGGCGGCCGGTCGGTCAACCGGTCCACCACCGCGGAAGCCACGCCGCCCACATAGACGGCATCGGGACCCAGCATCACCCGGCCTGCGCTGCCCGCGACCGGGACCCGGTGGGTGTGCCCCTGCTGGTCGGTCACCTCCAGTCCGTCCCCCGCCGCGGGCAGGACCACCTCGGCCGGGTGATCGCTCCAGCCGACCGCCACCAACCCCCGGGTCGACCGAAACACCCGGACCTCGGCCGCGCCTGCATCCAGGCGGCCCAGGTAGGCGGCATCACCGACCTGCCGCGCCGCGACGCCCAGCGCCTCGAACGCGGGCGTCGGGGTGAGGTCGGGCCGCAGGACGCCGTACTGGGTCCCCTTCTCGGTGTAGTCCGGAACGACGAAGAAGAAATGGCGCGCGGTGCCCGCCGCCAGGGACATGACCACCGATCGCGGGACGAATCGCGCCTGCACCTGCCGGTCCTCCGGGCCCAGGAGCCGGCGGCCCTCCCCCTCGCTCCCCGCCAGTCTGATGCCGGACTCGGTCATCCAGGCCGGGCGCCACGGCGCGCCCGCGGCCGTGAAGTGTGTCCGGTAGGCGGTGAGGTCGCCGGGATAGTCCCGCGGCGCCTTGTAGAGGTGCCAGTTGAACACGTCGCAGAAATCCATGGTGCCCGCGGCCGCCACCCCGCGCGCGAACGGCCCCACCCCGGAACAGAGCGACCCGTGCAGGACCAGCGCCCCCGGGTCACCTGCCCGGATGCCCAGCGCCGCCGCCGCGAGGAATCCCGCGTACCGGTCCGCCGGGTCCTTCCAGAAAAAGATGTCCGGCTCGTTCCAGATTTCCCACGCCTGAATGCGCCCCCGGAAATGCCGGGCCGCTTCCCGGGCGAACCGGTAGACCGCCCGCAGGTCGTCGGGCGCTGACCCGTCCGGATTCCCCGGCCGCGCCCACGCGGGGGTGTCATGCCAGACCTGGCAGATATGGAGGCCTTCCTCCGCCAGGATGGTCGCGGTCTCGTCGTACTTCCCCCACACGAACCGGCCGGGCTCCGGCTCCACCTCGCTCCAGCGCAGGCGTTCCCGCACCCAGGTGATCCCGGCGTGGCGAAGCATCCGGGCCACGGTCCGGCGCTCCCCGGGCGACTTCAGGAGCCACGCCCCCGCCAGGTCCGCCGCCACCCGCCCGCCGTCCAGTGCCGCCGGGTCCGACCCCGCGGGCGTCCGGGTGGTCATTCCCTCACACCGCCCCCCCGCGAGCCCGAGGCACCCTGCGAGGACCGCCACCATGCGGGACCGCACCCGGTCACCCGTCGTGGATCGTCGTGCCATTGGGCGCATTGTTGGCGATGACCACATAGATGAGGTCCTCGGCCCCCGTGTTGGTCAGGTTGTGCGGCTCACCCGGAGGATGGACGAACCAGTCGCCCGCCTCCACCGCGGTGGTCCCGTCCGGTGACCGGACCGATCCCCGGCCCCGTTCGACGACATACACCTCCCACATCGCCGCATGCG
>JAHFSL010000096.1 GCA_023265785.1 Candidatus Coatesiibacteriota bacterium
ATCCTGGCGCACATCGCGGCCGATGCATCGTTTTTGGAAGCGTTCGCCCGGGGCGAGGATGTTCACGCGGTGACCGCGGGCGAGATGTTCGGCCGGCCCCCGGGCGAGGTTTCGCCGGACCAGCGTCGGGCGGCCAAGGCGGTCAATTTCGGTATCCTGTACGGGATGTCAGCCTTCGGGCTCGCGCGCGAATTAAAGTGCGACCCGGCCACCGCCCGCGACTGGCTCGCGCGCTGGTTTGACCGCCATCCGGCCGTGCGGACCTATTGGGACGCGACCCTGGCCACCGCCCGCGAGAAGGGAGCGGTCACGACCCTGTTCGGCCGGCGCCGGCTCCTGCCGGAGATTGGCGCCACCAACCGCCAGCGGCGCGAGGAGGCGGAACGGGAGGCGCTCAATCACCCGATCCAGGGGACGGCGGCCGACCTCATGAAACTTGCCCTCGCGGCCGTGGTACGCGAGGTGCCCGGTGCCGTGCTCCTGCTGTCCATCCATGACGAACTGCTCTTTGAGGCGCCGCGCGCGGAGGCGGCGCGGCTGGCAGGCCGGATCAAGGCGGTCATGGAGGGCGTCCACGCGCTGGCCACCCCGCTGGTGGCGGAGGCCGCGTGGGGCGAGTCGTGGGCGGCCTGCCACCCGTGAGGCAGGCGCTCGCGCTCCTGCTGGCCGCCGGGCTCCTTGGACCCGGCGCCGTGCACGCGGCGAAGAAGGGGCGGCGCAAGCCGGCCCCGGCCGCGCACGACGAGAGCCAGACCATCCACCAGGCCCAGCGGACGCTGGAGGAGAAGAAGCGGCGGGCCCAGGAACTCCAGCCGGAGATCCGCCAGCGCGAGCGCGAGGAGCGCACGGTGCTGGTCGAGCTGGACCGGCGCGACCATGAACTGGCCACCCTGCGCGGGGAGATCCGCGCCCACAAGGACGAGATTGCCTACACCGAGGCCCAGCTCGCGGCCGTCCGGACCCGCCAGCGCGCGACGACCGGGGAACTCGCGCGATCGCACGAGGCCCTGGGCGGTCTCCTGCGGACCTGGCAGGCCGAGGACGGCGAGGGCCTGGCGCGTGAAGTCTCCCTGTGGCACGGGGCCGCCCAGGCCGACCGGCTTTCCTCGGCCCGCCTCACCCGGTTCGAACTCCTCCAGAGCGAGGCCCGCCAGTCCGAGTACCTTGCGCACCTGACCGGCCTGCGGCGGGACCTGGCCGCCAAGGAGCGGCAGATGGAGGCGGCCCGCCGCCGCCGCCGCCAGTTCCTGGACCGGGTGCGACTCGAGAAATTCCAGAAGGAATCGGAGGTCCGGGAACTGGCCGAACAGCGCCGCAACCTGGAGCGGGTCGTGGACCGGTACGTGGATGAGGCCCGCCGGCGCAACGAGGCCCGCCGGCAGGCCGCCCTGCACATTCCCTCATCCGCCCGGGTGGGCCAGCTGGTGTGGCCCGTCCGGGGTGCCGTCGTGCGGCCATTCGGGCGAGGCCGGCACGAGGAATTCAACGCCGCAGTCTTCTCCACGGGGATTGAGATCCGGGCGGCGGAGGGGTCGCCGGTCCGGGCCGCGGCCGGGGGGCGGGTCGCCTATTCCGACTGGCTTCAGGGCTACGGGCGTGTCATGATCGTGGATCATGGCAGCAACTTCTATACCCTGTACGGCCACCTCGAGGAGGCCCGCATGACCAAGGACATGCCCGTCGAGCGCGGCGCGGTCCTCGGCACCGTGGGCGACACGGGAACCCTGGGGACGCCCACGCTCTATTTCGAGGTGCGGCGCAATGGCCGCCCCGCCGACCCCCTTCCGTTCCTGGGCCGGTCCGCGGAATGATCGCCGCCGCCCTCCTGGTGCTGGGGACCGCGTGTGTCCCCGCCCGCGCGGCGACCGAGACGGTGGGCCTCGACCCCCTCCTCAATATTCTTGACGAGATCCAGCACAAATACGTGGATGAGTCGAAGATCGGGACGCCCCGCCTCCTGGCCAAGGCGGAGGAGGGCGTCGTGGACTCGCTGGACGAGGAGAGCTACATCCTGCCCGACGGCCCCCCGCCGGGGGAGGCCGGTCCCGGGCTGGCCGCCGCCACGCGCGATGGCGGGGCGCTGGTGGTGGATGTCATCGAAGGCGGTCCGGCCGAGAAGGCGGGCGTGCGCACGGGCGACCGCCTCCTGCGTGTCAACGGGGAGCCGGCGGCGGGCCGCAAACAGCCCGAGCTGGACCGCGCCCTGCTGGGCGCGGCAGGCGCGAGCGTCTGGCTCCTCTGGGAGGATGCGGACGGGGAATACCGGGAGGCCAAGGTGGAGCGTGCGGCCGTGGCCCGGCCCGCATGGCGCCGCGTGGCGCTCCCGCACGGCGACGTCATTCAGGTGTTCCGGCTGGACGAGTCCGCCGGGGCCGGCATCCGGGCGGCCCTGGCCGCCGGGACGGGCGGTCCCGGTCTCGTCCTGGACCTGCGCGCGTGCACCACGGGCGATCCGGATGCCGCGCTCGCCCTGGCCGAGTCGTGCCTGCCCGCCGGCGTCCTGCTGGCCACGGGCCGCGGGCCGGGTGGCGTGGCCCGCCGGTATGAGGTGACGCGCAAGACCCCGCCGATCTCCACGGCCCTCGCCCTGCTGATCGGGCCGGGCACCCGGGGGCCGGCCGAAATCCTCGCCGCGGCGCTCACGGGCGCCGGGCGTGCCGTGGCCGTCGGCCGGCGGACCTTCGGATTCGCCGGACGCCAGCGGGAATTCCCGCTCGCGGGCGAGGGCAAGCGGCGGGTGCGCCTCACCGTGGAACGCTTCTTCTCGCCGGGGGATGTCAGTCTCACCGGCACGGGCGTGGGTGCCGACCTGCCCTCACCTCCCGGCCTGCCCCGCGAGGTGGTCCGGGTCCTGGAGCGGCACGGGATTCCCGGGCGCATCGTGGACCGGCTGGTCGCCTCACCGCCCGCGGAGTATGATGCCGCCGCGCTGGCCCGGGGCGAGTTGAAACTGACCCTGACCGTTTCCGGCGGCAAGAGCGTGGCGGAACAGCGCGGCGAGTTCGAGCAGGCCTTCCAGATCGTGGCCGATGCGGTGGCGCGTGAGGCGGGCGCGGAGTTGCCCCGCGACGCGTTTGACCAGGCCCGGCTCCAGCTCATTTCCCGGGTGCGGGTCCTGCTGGCCCGCCGCCAGATGAAGCCGGATGACGCCCTCGCGGCGGCCCTCAAGGAGGACGCCGATGTCCAGCTGGGCGCCGATGTCCTCGCGGCCCTCAAGCGCCTGGTTCCGGGGGCCAAGGGGAAGGGTTCGTGAGGCGACTGGCACCCCTCCTCGCGCTCACCCTCCTGGCGCGGCCCGCTGCCGCCCGGGAAACCAAGGCCGTGGCGCCCCTGCTGGCGCTGATCGAGACGGTCGAGGCGAATTATGCGGGTGACCCCGCCGCCACCCACGACGACCTCCTCAAGAGCGCGATGGGCGGAATGGTGGCCAGCCTGGACCGGTACAGCGAGTTCCTGGACCAGCAGAAGTACAAGGACCTGCAGGAGGACACCAAGGGCAGTTTCGGCGGCATCGGCATCGAGATCGGGTTCGTGAGCGGCCGGCTCTCCGTCATCGCGCCCATCGAGGGAACGCCGGCCGACAAGGCGGGCCTGCTGGGGGGCGACATCATTGCCTTCATCAACGGCACCCCCACCGATGACATGAAGATCATGGACGCCGTCCATCGGATCAAGGGTCCGCCCGGCACCAGGGTCACGATCACGATCCAGCGGGAGAGCGTCCCGATGAAGGACTATGTGCTGGTTCGGGGCCTCATCACGCCGGTCAACATCCGCGACACCGTGGTGGACGGCATGGGCTATGTCACGATCCGCAGTTTTTCCGAGCACACGGCCGACCTGCTGGCCGAGGCGCTGGACGGATTCACCAAGAGCGGGTGCACGGGCGTCATTCTCGACCTCCGCAGCAACCCCGGCGGCCTCCTCAACGAGGCCTCCCACGTCGTGGACCTCTTCCTGCCGTTCGGGTCGCCGATCGTGTCCACCGAGGGGCGCGATCCGCAACAGCGGGTGCAGTACTTCGCGCGGAACAAGGAGCCGTTTCATCTGCCGGTCGTGGTCCTCACGAACGAGCATTCCGCCTCGGGGTCGGAAATCGTGGCAGGTGCCCTCAAGGACACCGGCCGGGCCGTCGTCATGGGCCGCCGGACCTTCGGGAAGGGCAGTGTCCAGAACATCACCCCGATCTCCCATGACCGGATGCTCGCGGTGCGGCTGACCATCGCCAAGTACTACACGCCGCGCCACAACGAGATCCACGAGGTGGGCATCGAACCGGATGTGACCCTGCCCCCCGTCCGGTATCCCTCCGGCCTCCGGAAGTTCCAGGAGGAGGGGTCGTTCAACCGGTTCGCGCTGGAGGCGCTCCCGCAGGCGGCCGGCGGCGGCACCCCGGGGGCGACGGCCTGGCTGGACGGACGGGCGTTTGCCGAGGGGCGGCTGGTAGGAAGTGCCCGGGACACGGATTCCTTGAAGGTGGACACGCGCCTGG
This sequence comes from Candidatus Coatesiibacteriota bacterium, assembly GCA_023265785.1. Lineage (GTDB taxonomy): Bacteria > Oederibacteriota > CAKKQC01 > CAKKQC01 > CAKKQC01 > JAHFSL01. The sequence goes on from JAHFSL010000096.1 coordinate 4,493, forward strand.
GGGCCGAGTTCCGCCGGTGGGCGGAATCAAAAGGGCTGATCGTCACCGACGAGGTCTGGGAGGATGAGCGGAGTGTGGTGGTGGAACAGGTCCGGATTGCCCAGATGCGCAAGGTGAAAGGCGAGGAGGGCGCCCGGAAATTCGCCGTGGAGTTTGATCCCCAGGTGAAGGCGGCGGTCGCGCTCCTGAAGCTCGCCGTTCGCGGGGCGCCGGGGTCGGCCCTGAAGCCGGCCGGCCACGCGGCCGCCCCGGCCCCCTGACAGCCCGGCGGCGGCGGGGGAGGCGGTTTGCCGTTGCGGCGGCCGTCGCCGTCGCGATCATCTGGTGGCTGGCCCCGGCCGGCAGGCGCGATGAGACGCGGACGTGCCGGGATCTGGCGGCGTCCCTGGAAGGCTGGGCGGCCCATGAAGGCCTGCGGCCGGAGGAGGCCGCCAGCCGGGACGAAATCCGGAACCGTGCCGGGGTGCGCTGGACCTTCGTCGAGCGCGGGTTCTGGCACCCGCCCCGACGCAGTGCCCGCACCCTGCGGGTGCGGTTGGCGGCCTGGGCGGAGACGCACGGCCTCCTCCTCCGGGCCGCCACCACGCCGGAAGGCGTCCTCACGGCCGACCTGGCCCTGGCCGACGGGCGGCCCTTCGCCCGCCTGCGGTCCCGCCGGCAGTGTTTCGCGGCGATCTGCATTGATGACCTGGGGTTCAGCCTGCAAACGGCCCGCCGCGTGGTGGCCCTGCCATGCCGGCTGACCTGCGCCATCATTCCGTTCACCCCGCACGCCCGGGCCGTTGCCGGGCTGGCTGCGGCCCACGGCAAGGAGGTGTTCATCCACATGCCCATGTCCTCCCCGTTCCGGGTCCCGGAGGTGCCCGAGTACGCAATCATGCTGCGGCCGGGAATGGACCGGGCGACGATCACGTCATGCCTGGACCGGGCCTTCCAGGAAGTCCCCAACGCCGTCGGTTTGAACAACCACGAGGGGTCGCTGGCCACCGAGGACCCGACGCTGATGGCCCTGGTCATGGAGGTCCTGAAGCCCCGGAATGTCGTCTTTCTCGACAGCGGGACGACCGAGAAGACGGTCGCCTGGATGGCCGCGCGCGACGGGGGACTGCGCTGGATGCGGCGCAATGTCTTCCTGGATGCCGATCCCCGGTCACTCCAGGCCACCGAGGACGAATTCGCCCGGCTGATTCGCCTGGCCCGCGCCCGTGGCCAGGCGCTGGCCATTGGCCACCACCAGTTTCCGACCACCCTGGATGTGCTGGAGCGGCGTATCCCCGAGGCCCAGAAGCAGGGCGTGGAATTCGTCTTCGCCTCCGCGCTGGCCCGGCCGGCGACGGTCACCGCGCCGTGAGCGGGCTCCGGTGGGCCGCGCTCCTGGCCCTGGCCGGCTGGCTGGCCGCCTGCGCGGGCGCGGGACCCGCGGGCGTCCTGACCCGGGGGGGATCGGGCGCGAAGCCGCGCTCCCTCGGGCTGTTGTACCCCCAGATCGAGGCCGGCGCCCTGATGGTCAGGGGCGAGTGGCCGGGCGGCCGCCGGTTCATGGGGTCGGAGATCCTGGCGGTCGTCCACGCCGCGATCCGGGGGAATTTTAATTCACACGCCGCGCCCGAGTGGCGCGACCTCGCGGAGGAGAAGACCGGGCGCGAGCGGATCGCCCTCCTGACGACCGCCATGCTCCGGGAATATACCCTCAACGGCACCATTCCGGTCCGGCTCGCCAACGAGCTCGGCCGGGTGGCGCACGTGGACGCCGTCGTGCTGGTGTCCATCGCCAGGTTCGGCCCGTCGGACCGCCAGATGGTCCTGCACAGCCTGGCGGGAGACGCCCGTCCGACCGGCGCCGCCGGGGCGGGAAGTTGGATCAACTGCGGGGTGGTCTGCGCGGTCGTGAAGACCCCGGGAGGACAGCTCCTGTGGGAGGGCGGTGCCCTGGAGAGCGTCCCGTCCACCGCGGGGACCACGGAAGCCGCCGCCCAGTCCTGCGTCACCCGCCTCATGTCGGCGTTTCCTTGGAGAAAATAAAAATGACCGCCGCAGGCGGTTCCCATGGCACCCGGAGGGGATGTAGGCGATAATAGCCCCCGTGTCTGAGGCGCTCGTAGCTCAATTGGAAGAGCATCAGCCTCCGGAGCTGAGGGTTACAGGTTCGAGCCCTGTCGAGCGCGCGCATTCATTCTTCCGTGCCGTGGCCCTGGCCGCCGCGTTCGTTTCGGGTGTCTGTGTTGCGGGGGGGCGGCCGGTGTGGGATCTCCAGGGTATCGTGGTGGCCTCGACCGAATCCACCAAGTGGGCGGTCCGGGTGGTGCCCGATGGGGCGGGCGGATTCGTGGCCGCATGGGAAGAAAATCGGGGCCGGCGGCTGTGCTGTCGCGACACCCGGGACCTGTACGCCCAGCGCATCGGCCCCGACGGCGCGAAGCTCTGGGGGGCACAGGATGTCCAGATCGCCGCCGAGGCGGCGGGCGAGGAACTCCTGGGGCTCGCGCCGGCGGCCGGCGGCGGTGCGTTCGTCGTGTGGCGCCGGGGCGGGGGTACCCTGCTCGCACAGCGCCTGGACGCCAGGGGGGCCAAGCAGGACGGGGTGGACGGGACCTCCGTCTTTGCCGTCGCGGAGACCTGCGAGTGGGCGCCCGGGACCGGGTCGGCCTGGGATCCCGATGGCCGCGGGGGGGTGGTGGCCTGGGGCTATCCCGGCCCGGGACCGGGGCGGGCGTCCGTTCTGGTGTCGGCGCTCGCGGCCTCGGCTTCGGGATGGACGGCGGGACCTCCGCTCGCCGCGCTGGCGGGCCTGGGTCTCCACCCGGCGGCGGTTGCGGCCGGGGGCCGGGGCGCACGGCTGGTCTTTGTCTGGACGGTCACGTCGGGGGGCCTCCAGTTCACCGCCGTGCCCGTCGGGCCGGACGGCGCGCCTGCCGCGCGGCCCGTGTCGGTCGGACCCGCACAGTCCGATGCGCGCTGGGTCCATGCGGAAACGGCCGGTGACGGCACGGGCGGCGCCTGGGTGGTGTGGGCGGCCGTCAAGCCCGAGGCGATGGGCAAGGCGCATCCGGTCCGCGTGGGCTGGGTCGGCCCCGCCACGGGCCGGGCCTGGCGCGCCGGCTGGGCGAACGCGGGTGAGGCGCGAACGCTCGCGATGTTCATCCCGCCCACCATGGTGGGGTCCGGCGGCGGCGAGGAGGTGCCCGCGACGAACGAGCTGGTCGCCTGGCGGACGACCAGCGTGATCGCGGCCGCCGGAGAGAAGGCGGCCCTCATGGCGCGGCTGCGCGGGGACCAGGTCGAGGTGGTGGCCGTCCGCCGTGCCGGGACGTCCGTCACGGTGGGGCCCGCCCGGGCCTTCGGCGGCAAGGCGTACAGCGGATTCGGCCCCCGGCTGGTTCCGGACGGCCGGAATGGTGCGGCGCTGATCTGGGTGGAACAGGCTGATCCCGCGCACTGGACCATGGTGGCGGTGCGGGTGCGCGCCCGGAACGGGTCGGTGGAGACGGACG
>JAHFSL010000496.1 GCA_023265785.1 Candidatus Coatesiibacteriota bacterium
GGCCGCACCGCCGAGCCGGCCGCGGTCGGGGAAGTCCTCCGGCTGGCCGCCCTGGTGGCGCGCCAGGGGGCGGGCATGCCCGGCACCTGGCGGCGGACGGTCGCCGGCTGGATCTGGGAGGAGGGCGGCCGCACCGTCCGGTTTTCCTCCCCCCCGCAGGCCGCCGAAATCGCGCGGTTGGGCCGGTTCCGCGCGGCCTTCCCGGACGCGTGGGAGACCGCGCGGCGGCTGGACGTGCGGTTTGCCGACCGCGTGGTGGTGAGCCGGTGAGCGCGGCCCCGGGCACCCGGGCGGACGCCGCCGAGGAACTTCTCGCCGCGGTGGACCTGGGGTCCACCAAGGTGGAGGTCCTGATCGGGCTCGCGCGGGACGGGGTCGTGACGGCGGTGGGGTCGGGGTCGGCCCCGTCCCATGGCATCACCAAGGGCGCCGTGGTGAACATCGAGGCCACGGTTGAGGCGATCGGCAAGGCGATGGAGGCGGCGGCGGCGCAGGCCGGCGGGCGCCCGGCCGTGGCCTATGCCACGATCAGCGGCAACCACATTCACAATGTCAGCAGTCAGGCGACCGTGGCGGTGGCCAACCGGGACCACGGAATCACCGAGGAAGATTTCCGGCGGGTGATCGAACAGGCGCAGAACATCTCGCTCCCCTCCGACCACCAGATCCTGCATGCCATCGTCCAGGAGTTCTCGGTGGACAACCAGGATGGAATTCAAAACCCCGTCGGCATGTACGGCGGCAAGCTGGAGGCCCGGGTCCGGATCGTCACCGGCGCGATCACCTGCGTCCAGAATGTCGTGCGGAGCCTGGAGCGGGCGGGCCTCCAGTGCGGCGGGGTCATCCTGCAGGCGCTGGCGGCGGAACGCGCCGTCCTGACCCATGAGGAGCGGGAACTGGGCGCGGTCTGCCTGGACCTGGGTGGCGGCACCACCGATCTCGCGGTGGTGTCGGGCAAGGCCCTGCGGCACACGGCCGTGATTACCATGGGGGGTCACCAGATCTCCAAGGACATCGCGTTCGGGCTCCGGGTGCCCTTTGCCGCCGCCGAGGAGCTCAAGCGATCCGCCGGGTGCTGTGTGCAGACGAACGTCCGGGACGAGGAGGTGGCCACCATTCCCGCCGCCGCGGGACGGGCGGCGCGGACGGTGCCGGTCAAGATGCTGGCCCGGATCATCGAACCGCGCATCGAGGAGATCCTCGACCTGGTCAAGGAACAGTTGCGCAGTGCGGGCATCGCCGAGGAATCGCTGGGCGGCGGGGTGGTGCTGACGGGCGGGAGCGCGCGCCTGCCCCTGCTGGTCGAGAAAGCCGAGCAGGTGTTCGAGCAGCTCTCGGCCCGGATCGGGGAGGGCGCGGCGCCGGAAGGCGGCGGCGTCGCCGGGGCCCTCGCCGGCCCCGAGCATGCCGCGGCGGCGGGCCTGCTCCTGCTGGCGGCGGAACAGCGGCGCCAGCACGGACCGGCGCGTCCCGCCGGCGTGGGGGGTGCCATGAAGTGGTTACGCGGGTTGTTCAAGGAATCCTAAACACACCATGACGGAGGTGATGCAACCATGATCGAGCTGGCAGAACCGGAACTGGGAACCGTGCGGGTCAAGGTGGTCGGGGTGGGGAATGCCGGGGGCATGATCGTCAAACGGATCGCCCGCGAGGCCCTCCCGGGCGTGGAGTGCGCGGCGGTCAACACCGCCATCAAGGATCTGGGCAATGTCACCGAGGTCCGCCAATTGCGCATCGGCGCCGGCTTCACCAAGGGCCACGGGGCGGGGATGGATCCCCAGGTGGGCCGCAAGGCCGCCCTGGAGGACGCCAACGCCATCCGCGACTTCCTGGGGGACAATGACATCGTCATCCTCGTGGCCGGGTTCGGCAAGGGGACCGGCACGGGGGCGACGCCGGTCGTCGCTGAATTGGCGCGCGAGAACGGCGCCCTGACGCTGGCCTTCGTCACCACGCCCATGCCCATCGAGACACGCAAGCACCACCAGAATGCGGCGGAGGGGCTGGCCGAGCTCAAGCAGAAAGTGGATGTCTATGTCCCGCTCTCCAACGAGCGCCTGTTCACCATGCCCGGCCTGTCCACCCTCGCCCAGGCCTGGACCTACATGGACGAGGTGGTTCTGGCGGCGGTGCGCGGGCTGGTGGAGGTCATCGTCCGGGGCGGCCGGATGAGCCACGATCTGGCGGATCTCCGGACCCTCCTGCGCGGCGCGGGACTCTCCGCGTTCGCCATGGGAGCGGGCAAGGGCGAGGATCGTGTGGCGGCGGCGGTGCGCGAGCTCGCGGAGTTTCCGTTCATTGACGCGGACCGGCTGGGTACCGCGCGGAGCCTGCTCGCCAACATTGCGGGCGGCACCGACCTGACCCTGCACGAAATTGCGGAACTGCAGGCGGAACTGCAGGCCCTGACCGGGGCGGAGCCGACGCTGGCGCCCGCGATCTGGCAGGACGAATCCCTCCAGGGCGAGGTCCGCATCACCGTGCTGGTCGCCGGGCTCGCGGAGACGGCGGCGGCGCGGACGGGTGACGACCTCTTTCTGGACCGGGGGCTCCTGCGGGGCTCGCCGGTTGCACGGGGTGCCGCCGGGCCTGCCCGGCCCGGACGTCC
>JAHFSL010000097.1 GCA_023265785.1 Candidatus Coatesiibacteriota bacterium
GTCGTGACCACGATCCCGGCTTGCCGCAAGCGTTCGAGCGCGACATCGCGATCCGCAGGCCGCGGGGAACCTGTGGCATCAGCGGCGAGGAATACCGACCATCCTCCGCGGACGAGCTCAAGAGCAGTCTGCGTGACGCAGACATGGGTCCAAATCCCGGCGATCACAACCTGACGGCGATCCGTGGCCTTGAGCCGAATCAGAAAGTTTGGCTCGTACACACACGAGAAGGTGGTCTTGATGATTGGCTCGGTCCCCGGCAGCAACTCCGCCCTGATCGGGCCCACGGTGGGACCCAGCCCTTGCGGAGCGTGTTCTGTCAAAAGGACAGGCACCCCAGTGACCTTGGCCGCCTCGAGCAGGAGGCTCACCCGGAGGAGTAGCGCCTCCCCTCCGGGGATGTCGGGAAGCAGTTTCTCCTGTATATCAATGACGAGAAGGACGGACTCGTCCCGGGAGATGAGTACAGGCACAGGACTGGACACGAAATCATTGTAGCTCCAGCGGGACGAGGATTGAACCAATATCTTTCGAGGCCGCCACCAAGACAGGAGTCAGGACTGAACAATCAACCAATGTTGACTGTCGAGACCCGACCCAATCCCGTCCCGGCAGTTACTTTTCAGCGGCCTCTAGCATCTTGAGAAACGCCGCGGGGGTGATGATGGCGCTCTCCGGGCGCGGAGGAAGATCGAGCAGGTGCCGGTCGCCGGTTACGATCACCCCCGCCCGGCCGGCGTCCGCTGCTTCAAGGTATTTGTCGTCCCCGGGATCGGCCGCGACGATCTTGAGACGGGTGTCCGCATGCACGACATCCGCCTGAATGAGGATTGCGTTCAGCCACGCATCAACTTCGGCCGGGGTCAGGTGAATCCGTTGTCTGATTTTCGGTCTATTCAAGACCGTTCGCACCTCCTCTGCGATGGGAAGAGTGACCACGAGGGTGAATGAGCGGGCCGTCAGCCACCGCCGCAACAGCGACCCCGGAGGGCCCTGGGGACGCAGTAACGCACTGACATAGACATTGGCGTCAAAGACCGCCCGAATCACGGATTAGCGCCGCGGGCGGACGGATTTCCGGGACGCGTGCTTTTCCTGGTCGGCGAGCAGGTCGGCCATCCGCTGGGACATCCCCGGCCTGGGACGATCCAGGACGCCGAGCGACAGGACACGTGCCGCCTCACGCATGCGCTCCAGCACCTGGACCGGAACCATGGCGGCGAGGGGTTTGCCCTTGCGGCGGATGATGAACTCATCCCCGTTCAGCGCGACCCGGTTCAGAAGATCCCCCAGCCGGTCGCGAACATCCAGCGGGCTGATGGTCTTCGTCATGGAAGTATCATAGTTGTCATAGTTGTTCCCGTCAAGGAGCGGCGCGATGCAGTACCAGGAGGGGGGGGCAAGTCTCGATCATCAACAATCGGGGTCCGATGGGGCGGGTCCCAACATCTGACAGCCAACCCAAGGAAGGAGTCGAGGCACGCTGAGCCTGTGGGACACCATGTAAGAGATTGCCAGTTCCTCTAGCGGGTAACTCCGTCGAGCCCCCGCGGATCCTGCTGGAGGCGGGTGGTGAAGGCGCCCACCACATCAGCGAGGGCGACGCTCTGACATTCGGCCTTTCCGATTCGGGCGTTGCGGACATCACCTTGCCGGACCAGGTCCTTCCACACGGCTGGCTGAACGCGCCAATTCTCATCAGACCTTATGAAGTGAATGGAGCCAGGAACCGCTCATTCATCGTCAGTAATGCGGTTCGCGATACAATGGGCTCAGGATGAATGCCGACTCCATCCACGTGCCGGCGCGGGGCGAAAAGGTCGAGGAAGCCCGGCTTCCGATCGAGATATTCCGCGAAGGGAATACGTTCGTCGCCCATTGTCCCGCGTTACGGCTGGCCTCACATGGCCCAACTCCCGACAAGGCGGAATCGGCGCTGAAAGCAGCCGTCGATATTTTCTTCGAGGAGATTCAACGGATGGGCACACTCGAAGGGGCGCTTCTGGAATGCGGCTGGCAGAAGGTGCAGCCGGACACAACCGGTCAAGCGCGCCTGGTCCCACCGACGATTACCACCCGGGACATCGCCGTTCCTTCCTCGATTCCTCTTCCCGCCTGAGACTCCTCATTGGGAAGGCTCGTCCCGCTCGATCCGGCGAGGTTCAGGACATTTCTCCTACGATGGGTCTGAGCCGAGATGACCTGCTCGATTGGATCGAAAGGGGTTCAGCCTGACCAGGACGGAAGTCAGGTCCAAACGATCAACAATTACAGCCTCAGAATGGAGCTCAACGCGTGTCGGATCCATCCGCGGCCATCAGGATTCTCCGGCGAGCTTCTGCCCACGGAATGGCTTTCACAGAACCCGTTGCGACATCCTGGTGCCGCCGCACAAATTCGAGGTTCCATGCCTCTTCGGCGCCCTCGTCCACGTTGGATTCATCAAGACTTTCTATCAGCCTTCCTGCAAGTGCGGCTCTGGCTTCGGCAAAAAGTTTCAGGGCTTCATTGAGCAGGTGGCCAGGATCAATGTTGCCAGCCATGCACGTATCCTAACATTCAGGACGGGGGTCGGGCCTGAACAATCAAGATGAGGTGATTGTTCAGACCTGGACCCACATCCTCCCGGGCACTTTCTTTCCGCCGTTGAGGATTTCGCGGAGGCAAAACTTTAGGGCCGCCCGCGCGCGACAAACGGCCGTTGCGGGTGTTCGGCCATATACATGACATCCAGGAACACCGGGAACACTTGCGATGTACCGCCCGTCTTCTTCGCGATCAAGAACCACGGTATAGGTGATCGTCACGGAATTACAATTTCAGACCAATCATGTTGCCGGTCAGCCCTCAACAGTCAACCAGCACCCGAACCGTGGTCGCGCCCTGGGTCTCTTTGCGGAGCATGTTGAGGTAGATCTCTATAGCATCTTTGACGTTGGTGAGTGCTTCGGCCTTGGTTTCGCCCTGGCTATGGCACCCGGGTAGGGCGGGGCAATGGACATTGAATCCATATTTGCTCTTGTGCACCACCACCGTATATTCCATGTCTCAATCTAACATGGCAGGCACAAACAATGACGGGAATCAAATCTCATCGTTTGTTTGTTGTTGAGACCCGACTCCAATCTCCCGTACAGTGATCCTCAGTATGTCCCTATGGCCCGCCTAATCCATGGTCACTCCGCCGCCTGACCCATCCCGCGAGGGCACCGCAGGCCGGATGCATGCCTACCTGCAGGCTCAAGCGGATGTCTACGGGTTCAGCGGCTCGGTGCTCGCCGCCCGCCAGGGAAACATCGTCTTCAGCGGCGCCTACGGATTCGCGAATCTTGAGCACCGTGTCGCGAATAAGGTCACGACGGTCTTTCGCATTGGCTCCGTCACCAAACAATTCACCGCGGCCGCGATTCTGCTGTTGGAGGAGGACGGCCGCCTGTCCGCGAACGATGCCGTGCGCCGGCATATCACGGAGGCCCCGGCCGCCTGGGACGGAATCACCCTGCATCATCTCCTGACGCACACCTCGGGTATTGCCAGTTTCACGTCACTGCCGGACTATGCCTCGACCATGATGTTGCCCTCCGAGCCCGCAAAGACCATCGCGCGGGTGCGGGACCTACCGCTTGAATTCGTCCCCGGGTCGAAATACGCCTACTGCAACTCTGGATATGTCCTCCTGGGCCTGGTCGTCGAGCGCCTGGCGGGGACTTCTTACGGTGAATTCCTGGCCAGCCGCATTTTTTCTCCGCTTGGGATGAACCAGACCGGATACGATTCGACATCCGGGATATGCCTCAACCGGGCCCAGGGATACTCGGTTCGTCGGGAAGGACCGGTCAATGCGGCGTATGTGAACATGACGGTTCCGCATGCCGCCGGCGGTCTGGTCTCCACCGTTGGCGACCTCTTTGCCTGGGACCGAGCCCTGGCGCGTGGGCAGATCTTGAGCGGGGAATCCAGAAGAAGGCTCGTGACGCCCGCGCTCGAGGGGTATGCCTACGGGTGGGCGATCGGCGCCAAGGAGGGCCGTACCCGCATCAGTCATGGAGGAGGCATCGACGGATTCGTGTGTGAATTTGCGCGGTACCCTGATGACGATTCCTGCGTGATCAACCTTTCGAATCGGGACTGGGTGCCTGCCTCGGTGATCAATCACGACGTGTCGGCCATCCTCTTTGGGCTTCCGTGCGAAGTCCCCCGTCCATACATCGAGGTGGCGGCGTCCGAAAGCGTCCTTGACTCCTACGCGGGCCGGTACGAAGTGGAACCGGGACAACAGATGACATTGCGACGTGAGCAACGTGAGTTGATCGGTGCTTTTCCGGGGCAACCACCCTATGTCCTGTACCCCGATGCGTCCGGTGCGCTGTTCATGAAGGAAATGGACCTGCAGATCCGTTTCACCCGAGTCAACGACGCGATCAGTTCGCTCACCATTCACCGGGCCGGAAACGTCACCATCGCGCGCAAAGTCTCGTAGGTGCATGACCTTGTCAGCCCAAGGTGGGGCTCAAGTCGCAACGGTCAACAAAGTCGTGGCACACAAGACATTCGACGGCCGCCATCTGTTTTGAAAGTGGTTCGCTATGATCATGTCCAGGATCAGGTGATGAACAGACCCGGGTTGCTCTACCGCATTCCGCTCACCTTGAGCCCACAGCCTGAGGGGGGCTACACCGTGACGAGCACCGCTCTCCCGGAACTTGTCACTGAAGGGGACACGGCCCGCGAGGCGCTCGCCAATGTTCAGGACGCCCTGCAAGCCGCCATCGAACTCTACCAGGACCTCGGGAAGGCGCTCCCCAAAGGCATTGAGTCACAGCAGCCAGTCCAAGACGGGGGGCAGGTCTAGAGTGGCTTCGCTTCCTCAGACCGGTCGGTCGCAACCGGGGGCTCCTGCGACAGCGCCGTAATCTCGCGCCGCTGGTCGGGCGTCATGATGTATTCTCCTGCGGCCAGTGAGGGGCCGAGTTGCTCGAGGTTGCGCGCGCCGATGATCGGCGCCGTCACAGCCGGGTGGCCCATGACCCACGCCACCGCGAGCGTCGCCGGATGGACGCCCCGAGCCTTGGCGAGGGTCATCAACTTTTCCGCGGTGCCGTACTGCCAGCCCGCCTCGTACCGCTTGGCGTACATCGCGTTGCCGATGATCCGGCCGACCGCCGGTTTGGCGCCGCCCGCATACTTGCCGGTCAGCAGGCCGCCGCCCAAGGGGCTATAGGGAATCACGCCCAGACCCTCGGCCGCCGCCATCGGCAGGATCTCCACCTCCGCCTGGCGCTTCACGAGGTTGTACATCGGCTGGAGGACGGCGGGCCGCGCCCACCCCTCAAGGGCGGAAATCCCCAGGGCCTTCTCGATCTGCCACGCCCCCCAGTTGGATATGGCCGGATGCAGGATCTTGCCCGCCCGCACGAGGTCATTCATCGCCGCCAGCGTCTCCTCGATGGGGACCGCGGCATCGAACATGTGGCAGAAATAGACCTCGATCCGGTCGGTCCGGAGCCGGCGCAGGCTGTCCTCGACGGCCCGCGTGATGTGCCGGCGCGAGAGTCCGCCCGCGTTCACGTCCTCCCCCATCCGGCCAAAGACCTTGGTCGTGAGCACCAATTCGTCACGGGAGCCCTGGATCAGATTGCCCAGGATGGTCTCCGCCTTGCCGCCGGAGTAGACATTGGCACAGTCAAAGAAGTTGATGCCGGCATCACGGCAGTGCTTGAACAGGTGGGCCGACATCGCCTCATCCGCGTCCCCGCCGAACGACATGGTGCCGAAGCACAGCCGCGACACCCTGATCCCGGTCCGGCCCAGCGGCACGGTGTTCATCACGGGTCGATTCTACCGTACCGGTCGAACGGACCAGGACGGGGGTCCGATTTCAACATTCCACGATTGGCGTGATCACGCGCGACACCCGGCCGCTGTTGACCGGCTGTTAGAATGACGTGGTGAACTTTCAAACGACGCTTGATCTCCTCATCCGTGGCTTTTCGAAGGAACGCATTCGCTATGCCCTCATTGGTGGAATGGCCGTCGGCCTGTTGGCGACGCCGCGCGCCACGAAGGACCTCGACTTTCTCGTGCATGTCGCCGACCTGCCCGGGGTCGACACGTTGATGAAACGGCTTGGGTACCGCCTGGCGTCGCGAACCGAAAACTTCTCCCGCTTTGAAGGTCGCTTCCCATTTCAGGGGACCGTGGACCTTCAGCATGCCATCCGGCCGGGAAGCATTTCGATGCTCGGCCGGGCCGGGACGAGAGCGATCCCCGGACTTCGCCGCAAGGGCCGCATCCTGCTTGCCGAAGACCTGGTCGGCCTTAAAGTCCAGGCGATGGCCAACGATCCGGAACGCGTCGACCGTGACCGTGCCGATATTGTTGATGTCCTCCGGGCCCGCGGGAAACGGGTCCAATGGACACGCGTGCTCGGATATTACTCGGATTTCGGTCGGAGGCGTGAAGGCCTGAAGATCCGGCGGAGGCTCACCGGAAAATGAAACGGCCGGAGGCCCTTGCGCTGAACAATCCGGAGTGGAATCGCCGGCTGGCTCGTGAGGCCCGGCTGCTCCCCCCTCCCCGGAACATCGGCTCAATGAAGAGGGATTCAGCGAAGGCGTTTTGGGACTGGCTTCACTTCATGAGTGCACTGGGCCCCCGTCGCAAGGCCATGCCGATCGAGCGGGAGATCAAGCTCTAGTATTGCGGTCAAGTCCCAACATCAAGTCTCGTTGAGATTGGCGTTGACATGGCAGGGTCAAGATGGGGATCAGGTCTGAACCATTGATACATGTTAGTGCCTCGCCGCTATCATCCCCCCGAGCCGCCGAGGGCCTCCCGGGCCGGGCCCGGAAGGCCTCATCGGCCGCGACTCACCGCTGGGGGACGGCTTCGACACCTTCCACATCCAGGATCAGTTGGACCTCATCGCCCACCAGCACCCCACCGCTCTCCAACGCCTTGTTCCAGGCCAGACCGAAGTCCTTCCGGTTGATGGTGGCGCGCGCCTCAAAGCTTGCCACATTCTGGCCCCACGGGCTCTTCTCCGCCCCCAGGTACTCGATCGTCAGCACGACGGACTTCGTCACGCCCCGGATCGTCAGGTCGGTGGTTGCGGCATACGATCCCGCCTTGCCCGTGGGGGTCAGCTTGCGGACCTTGAGGGTCAATTCCGGGTATTTTTCTGCCCAGAAGAAGTCCTGGCCGCGCAGGTGCTCGTCCCGCTTCTCCATGTTGGTGTCGATGCTGGCTGCCTTCACCGAGAAGGTGCCCGAGGAGGCCTCGGGCGCTTTGGGGTTGAACGAAAAGGTGCCCTGGACCTCCCGAAACCGGCCGGGCAGGCGGGTCAGGATGTGGCGGACAGTGAATCCGATGTGGGTATGGGTTGAATCGACGGCGTACTCCGCGGCCGAGCTGGCGGACCCCGCCAGCAGGAGCGCGCCGGCCAGAAAGAGCTGATGGACGTTTCTCATGGCAATCTCCTTGAGCGATCCCCTTCCGGGGCGATTCGCCCCTCCTTGCGGCGGTGGCGCCGGGTGGTTCCCGGTATACAGTGACTAATGGTAACCACCTACCCTAAAGTTCCCAGATGGGACCGGGGTCCCGGCGGGAACCCCCTCAACCGTTACCTGGTTACTTCTGGTAACATGACCCCGATGGCCGCCGCCCGCCCCCCCCGCAAGGGCTCCGGCAAGCCGGATTGCCCGCTGACGGACACCATGCGCCTCATCTCGGGCGCCTGGACGCCGTTCATCATCTGGTACCTGCGCGAACATCCCCGCCGGTTCGGCGATTTGCGCCGGGAGATCGGGCCGGTGTCCGCCAAGGTGTTGGCCGCACGGCTGAAGCAGATGGAAGAACAGGGGGTCGTCACCCGCACGGTCCGGCCGACCTCACCCCCGACCGTGGAATATGCGATCACCCCGTTGGGAGCGCGCCTCAAGCCCATCCTGGA